>NZ_JAACGC010000045.1:0-36680 GCF_029237385.1 Aeromonas sp. 1HA1 | reverse complement strand
TCTACCGACTGAGCTAACGACCCATCTAAATCATTTTTTTACAAACTGGTGGTCGTTACTGGGATCGAACCAGTGACCCCCTCCTTGTAAGGGAGGTGCTCTCCCAGCTGAGCTAAACGACCTGGGAATTCTGCCTCCACCTAGTGGAGAAATGGTGGGTCGTGCTGGATTCGAACCAGCGACCAATTGATTAAAAGTCAACTGCTCTACC
The DNA here is from genome assembly GCF_029237385.1 of Aeromonas sp. 1HA1. NCBI lineage: Bacteria > Pseudomonadati > Pseudomonadota > Gammaproteobacteria > Aeromonadales > Aeromonadaceae > Aeromonas > Aeromonas sp. 1HA1. The sequence goes on along the minus strand of NZ_JAACGC010000045.1, from coordinate 36,469 downwards.
GACTGAGCTAACGACCCTCACCACGACCAGAACCGGCTGCAATACTGCACCTGCCCTGACGGCGGCCTATATTACGGATTTATCATCCTGGCGCAATAGAAAATTCTTAAATTAAATCTGATTGTTCACTGCGCATACAAAGCAGGGCCGTATTTACAAGACTGTTACGAAAACAGTGACATACGGCAATGCTACAACTTGCTCAGACTCTGCTTGGCCAATTGGGCCGGCGAGGTGTTGGGATAGCCCTTGATCACCTGCTCATAGAAGGTCTTGGCTTCCGCTTTCTTGCCATCGAGCTGCGCCAGCATGCCCAGCTTCAGCAGGGCATCTGCCCGCTTGGGGGACTTGCTGAACTTGTTCGCCACGGTAGAGAACTGAGCCGCAGCACCGGTTCTGTCACCCTTGTTGAACAACAGCTGGCCGAGCCAGTAGTGGGCATTCGGTACATAGCCCGAGCTTGGGTACTGCTTGATGAACCCTTCAAAGGCGGGGATGGCCTTGTCGTAGTTCTTGTCCTTCAGCACCATGTTCACGGCCGTATCATAGGCCTGGTTCTCATCCAGATTGGCGGAGTAGTTGGCCACTGCCGCCGGGGCCGCACCGGCCGCCGGTGTGGCGGGGGCGGGCGCAGGCTGACTGTTGGCCACCTTGTCGAGCTCCTGGTAGAGCTGGCGCTGACGCTCTTGCGACTGCTCCATCTGGTAGGTTTGCTGTTCCAGCTGGCCGCGCAGCTCGGAGACCTCCCCTTGCAGGGAATCCACCTGTTGCTGCAACTCGGCCTGCAGGCGCAGGCGGGCATTCAGGGTGCGCTCCAGCAAGGCGACCCTGTCTTCCAGGCTGCCTGTGGGCATAATGGCGCCATTGTTGCCGCTAAGGGCCACGCCACCACCGCCACTGAGATCGCTCACGGGCGCAGCCGCCTGAGCGCTCAGTGCAAATAAAACGGCCATCACAATAGTCGCTTGCTTAGACACGAGCTTCATTCGGAATAAACCTTAGTGTTTAGTGCAAATAAAACGGCCATCGAAATGGCCGCTTGCTTAGACACGAATGTCATTCAGATCAAACCTTAGTAAACCAGAACCGCACGGCGGTTTTTGGCAAAGGCTTCCTCGGTATGAGACAGATCCAGCGGCTTCTCTTCGCCATAGCTGACGATGGACAGCTGCTCAGCCTGCACACCCAGGGTTTGCAGATACTTGGCGACAGCCTTGGCACGACGCTCACCCAGCGCGATGTTGTATTCCGGAGTACCGCGCTCATCGGCGTGGCCTTCGATCAACACCTTGACGGACGGACGCTCACGCAGGTAGCTGGCGTGTGCATCCAGCAGATCAGCGTACTGACCCTGAATGTCATAACCATCAAACGGGAAGTGGATCACGTTGTCGCGTTGCAGTGCTTCGAACTTCTGACGCATCTGCTCTTCCGGGGACAACATGCCATTTGCGCCACCGGTTTGTACACCGCCCATGCCGTCGGTCATGCCTGACTCGGCGCCAGCTGCGTCGGAATCAGAAGAGGAGCTACAAGCGGCCAGGGTGAACAGTGGCAGTGCGATGGCCAAACCCTTGAGCAGTTTATTGAGTTGCATGCTATTTCCTTAAACCTTTATAACAAAACAAAAAACAATCGAATTTTTATCAATTCAAGAAGGGCGACCAAGCTGGTGCACGAATTTCACCGCTACTGGTCGGAAGCACAGCCTTGAAGCGACCATCAGTCGACACCAACGCGAGACTCTTACGACCTTGATAGATGGTGGCATAGATGATCATGCTGCCATTGGGAGCCACACTTGGCGACTCATCCAGAGCACTCTGAGTCAATACCAACATTGCTCCGCTTTCCATATCTTGACGAGCGATGCGATATTGTCCCTGAACCCGGGTCACCATCACCATGGACTTGCCGTCCGGTGTGACAGAGGCACCCTGGTTGGATTCTCCTTCCCAGGTCATCCGGCGAGTGACGCCAGTCGCCAAATTTACGCTATAAATCTGGGGTTTGCCACCACGTTCAGAGGTGAAAATCAAAGTTTGCCCGTCCGGCATCCAGGCCGGTTCAGTGTCGATCACACGGGTATTTGTCACTCTTGTCAGCTGCTTGCTTGCAACATCAATGACATAGATATCAGGCTGACCCTCTTTGGACAACACAATAGCCAATCGACGACCGTCAGGAGACCACTTTGGTGCCCCATTGATGCCACGAAAACTGGAGATCAGGCTGCGCTGCTGGGTGTAGATATCCTGCACATAGATTTCAGACCTCTGGTTCTCAAAGCTCACATACGCCAGCTTGCTACCGTCCGGCGACCAGGATGGCGACATTAGCGGCTCGCGAGAACGCAACAGTGTCTTCTCGTTGTAACCGTCGTAATCGGCAATACGCAGCTGATATGGGAATTGAGTACCGCGCTCGATGGAGACATAGGCGATCCGGGTCAGGAAAGCACCCCGCTCCCCCGTCAGACGCTCATAGACGATGTCAGAGATACGGTGGGCAAACTGGCGCATCTGGGCACCTGGAATGGTCGCCATGCGGCTATCCAGGATGTAACCGTTGCTCTCGCCGCCCTGGGTCTTGGCCAACTGCCCCTTCAGCACGTCGACCAGCTCGAAGTTGACCTTGTAGGTACCGTCACCCACAGCAGCAATGGAACCGACCACCACAGCCTCAACCCCTTGGGACGCCCAGGGCGCGAAGTTGATCTCGCCACTGGAGCTCGGGGTCTGCGGCATCTGGCTACGAGCCAGCGGTTTGAACTTGCCACTGCGCATCAGATCGTTGGAAACCACTTCCGCGATGTCCTGCGGCAGTTGCCCGTTCCCTTCCCACTTGAAGGGGGCGACGGCGATAGGACGTGCGCTATCTATACCGCCGGTGATGACGATGTCCAGGGCCGCCTGGGCACTCTGGCCCAGCAACAAACAGCCAACCAAAGCAAAAAATACTTTTCTGATCATGGCTTAAATACTCGGTTCCAATAAAAATGAGAGGTTAAATTCCTTTCTCAGCAAGACGCTGCCTGACCCCGTTTTATCATGCTTAGATGCTAGGTTCTAACTTGAGGTTGAACTCCTTCAACCTCTCGAATGCCGCAGGATCCTTGGGCACTGGCAGTTGACTGGCCTTCAATACCGCCGCTTTGCCGGAACGACAGACCGCCGGGTCACCCTGACCGCTATCTACCGATATGACAAAGCCGGTGCTGGCAAGACGTACGCCGATAGTACATGTTTTACCCCGCATGGTGGGATCCAAAATCATGTAACGCTCGACCGTTGCCTTGATCAAGGCGGCATATTTATCAACCTCGCCCTGCGCCTGCGCCGATGCAGCCTGACTGCGGGCATTCGCCTCAGCCGACAGCTGCTGCTGCATCATGTCTTCCATATCTTTTTGCAGTTTGGCCTCTTCAGCCGCCTTGCGCTTGCGCTCCGCCGCGATCTTGGCTTGCTTGTCAGCCTCGGCCTTGGCCTTCTTCTCTGCGTCAGCTTTTGCCTTCTTGGCGGCCTCTTCCTTGGCTTTCTTGTCCGCTTCAGCCTTGGCCTGTTTCTCGGCCTCTGCCTTGGCTTTTTTGTCCGCCTCGGCTTTGGCTTTCTTCTCAGCCTCCTGCTTGGCCTTCTTGTCGGCTTCCGCTTTCTTGGCTGCCTCCGCCTTGGCCTGCTTCTGTTCGGCCTCTTGCTTCTCTTCCTGTTCCTTTTTCTTCTTCAGCGCCAGCGCCTTGCTCTCAGCCTCTGCCGCCTTGCGCTCAGATTCCGCCTTCTTGGTTTTCTGCTCTTCCAGCTTGCGGGCTTCCTCAGCTTTCAGGGCCTTCTCTTTCGCCTGCTTCTGCTCGGCGACCTGCTTCTGCTTTTCGGCCTCCGCCTTGCGGGTTGCCTCTTCGGCTTCCTTGCGCTTGGTTTCGGCGATGCGCTGCCGCTCCTGCTGCTGGGCCAGCTCGCGCTTGGCGATATCCGTGTCTTCCTTGTCCTTCTCTTTCTCTACCTTCTGAGGCTTGGGCTGAGATTTCTGCTGCTGGATCTGCTTGGCCTGCTCGTTGAGGAAGTTCTCGTCGAGCATGACGGCATTGACGATCTGTCCCTTCGACTCGGGCCGCTTCGGTTTGCTGAAGTCGACCCCGACCAGCAAAATGATGCCGATGATCAGGTGCAGCAGTAACGACGCGATGAGATAACCGGAAATACCACGCTTCACGTCCATCTCCGTCAGTTCACCGGATCTGTCATCAGGCCAACCTGAGGCACGCCCGCATTTTTGAGGGCGACCATCAGCAGGATCACTTCTTCGTAGCGCACGGACTTGTCACCGGCCACCACCACAGGGGCATTCTGGTTGATGGCCAGATACCCCATGGCTTTCTCGGTGATGTATTGCTGCATCGCCTCGGGCGTACCGCTCGGCACCGGCTCATCGTCGGCCTCACCGGCCTTGATGACGTACTCGCCTTCGGTATTGACGCTGACGATGAAGGGGGGCTTGGCATCTTCCGGCAACTGCTCGGATTCCGCCTGCGGCAGGTCAACCTTGACCCCTTGCGTGATCACAGGCGTCACCGCCATGAAGATGATAAGCAGCACCAGCATGACGTCGATATAGGGAACCACGTTGATCTCGCACACCTTCTTGCGCCGGATCCGCTGATAGGTTTGCATTACTGATCACCCTGCTGCTGTGCAATTTGACGGTTCAGTATGGTGGTGAACTCGTCCATGAAGTTGGCGTAGGCGTTCTCCAGCTTCTCTACTTTGTTGGTAAACCGGTTATAGAAAATAACCGCAGGAATGGCCGCGAACAGGCCCATGGCGGTGGCGATCAGCGCCTCTGCGATACCCGGGGCCACCATCTGCAGGGTAGCCTGCTGCACCTGACCCAAGGCGATAAAGGCGTTCATGATGCCCCATACGGTACCAAACAGACCTATGTAAGGGCTGATGGAGCCGACGGTCGCCAGCACTGGCAAGTTGGACTCCAACTCGTCCACCGCGCGGGAAAGAGATACCCGCATAGCACGGTAGGTACCATCCATCACCGCATCCTGACCACGAGCGCCAGCCTTGAGCAGGCGAGCATACTCCTTGAAGCCGGAGTAGAAGATGTCCTCCATGCCTTCGATGTCATCGCGGCGAGAAGAGGACTCCTGATAGAGACGGTTAAGGTCGACCCCGGACCAGAATCTATCCTCAAACTGCTCCGATGCGATATTGGCCGCCTTGATGACCTTGGAGCGTTGGAAGATCAGCGCCCAAGAGACAACCGACATCCCCATCAGGGTCATCATGACCAGTTTTACCAACAGGCTGGCTTGCCAAAACAGGCCAATAAACGAAATTTCAGCGTGCACTTAACAGCACTCCCTTCACATTTTCAGGTATTGCAACAGGTTTCATATGCGGATGACTGACACAGGCTATCTGTACCATGGCCTGGGTGATCAGTCGTCCATCAGCCGCCAGTATCCGTTGTGAGAAGCGCAGGGATGCACGTTTCACTTCAGTCACTTGCGTTAACACAGTCAAAAGCTCATTAAAACGGGCCGCCGAGCGGAAATCGATCTCTGTTCGACTCACCACAAACGCGTGTCCGTCACGCAGCAGAACATCCTGTTCGATGCCACCGGCGCGCAGAAACTCGGTGCGAGCACGTTCCATAAACTTGAGATAATTGGCGTTGTAGACGATGCCTCCGGCATCGGTGTCTTCGTAGTAGACACGCACCGGAAACTCAGAGACTTCACCCATAGCAATCTGTGATCCATTCGGCAGTCAGATGGGGGGCTATCATAGCGCAGGGCTGAATAGGAAAGAAGCAGGGGGAGGCAGGGAAATCCTGCCTCCCCCCGTTTTTTATGAAAGGAAATAGCCTTGAGTCAACCAGAGCCCATATAACAAACTGGGCCAGGCGAGCCAGGGGCAAAACAGTACGCGGCCTATGAGGCTGTGGGGATGAAATCCCAGCCCGTGCATCACGCCGCAACAGACCGCCCACATCAGCCAGGGAGCAAGCCAGAGGCCGTGTTCACTGGTGTTGGCAGCGACCAAGTCAGGGGCCTGTAAAATGGCGACCGCCAACAGGGCTGCCGCTACCAGCATCAACCCCTGCCAGGGTTGGCGCTCTAGCGGAGCGGCCAACCGGGCGAGTCGATCACTTGTGTTCATCGATCTGACGATCCATGTTCTCGGTGTGTTCCAGCCAGAGCGCATTGATGATGCCAAACGCACAAGCCAGCAGCAGACCCAGGAACCAGGTGAAATACCACATATCAGGACTCCTTCTTAGTAGAGCGATTGTTGGTTGTCTTCGATGTGCTTGCTGGTCACCCGACCAAACATCTTGATGTAAGTCCAGATGGTATAGGCCAGCACAATCGGTACCAAGATAGCTGCCACTACGGTCATCACTTGCAAGGTGTTGAACGATGCAGTGGCATCCCACATGGTCAGGCTCAGTGAGGGCTCAAGACTGGAGGGCATCACGAACGGGAACATGGAGAAACCTGCGGTCAGGATCACACCGGTAACCGCCAGCGATGAACTGGTAAATGCTACCCAGCCTTTATTCAGCTTGGCAAACAATGCCGTCAACAGGCTCATGGAGAGACCCAGTACTGGCGCGACTATCATCCAGGGGTAAAGGGTGTAGTTGTTCATCCAGGCACCAGCCTCACGCACCACTTCCTTGTTCATGGGATTGGAAACGGCATCGGTTGCAGCAGCCTTGACCACCACATAGCCCTCCATGCCACTTACCCAGAAACCGGCCAGACCAAACAGGACCAGAGTCAGCAGGGAGCAGATCATGGCAGCGGTGCGGGAGCGGGCCAGCACTTCACCGTCGGTCTTCATCATCAACCAGGTAGCGCCCTGGGTAAGCAACATGAACAAGCTCACCAGACCGGCCAGAATGCCAAACGGATTAAGCAGGCCAAAGAAGTTGCCATGATAGGTCAACATCATGAACTGATTAAACTCGAACGGAACCCCTTGCAGCAGATTGCCAAATGCCACACCAAAGATGATAGGCGGCACGGCGCTACCGACGAATAAGGCCCGATCCCAGTTGTCGCGCCATCTGGCATCAGCACGCAGAGAACGGTACTTCAAGCCAACCGGACGCAAGAACAACGCCATCAGGGTCAGCATCATGGCGATGTAGAAGCCGGAGAAGGTCGCGGCATACACCATTGGCCATGCCGCGAACAAGGCAGCACCGGCAGTGACCAGCCAAACCTGATTGCCTTCCCAGTGCGGGCCCATGGTGTTGAGCATCACGCGACGCTCCACATCCTTCTTGCCGACGAAGGGGAGCAGTGCGCCTACCCCCATGTCGAAGCCATCGGTGATGGCGAAACCAATCAGCAACACGCCGACCAGAGCCCACCAGATGACACGCAGTGTTTCGTAATCAAACATGGTCGCTCTCCTTATGCCTTGAGTTGTTCAAAGTGATACTTGCCAGTCTTCAGGCTGCTGGGGCCAAGACGGGCATACTTGAACATCAAGTACATCTCGATAACCAGAAGTACGGTATAGAACAGGAAGATCCCGATCAGGGAGAACCAGATCTCGGACGCAGACACGTTGGATACGGAGAGGGACGTTGGCAGTACCTCAGCAATGGTCCACGGTTGACGACCATACTCGGCGACAAACCAGCCCGCCTCGCTGGCGATCCAAGGTAAAGGTATGCCCCACAACAGGGCTTTGAGCAGCCACTTGCGCTCACCGATACGGTGACGGGCACTGTCATAGAAGGCCAGACCGATCAACACCAGCAGCACCATGCCGCAGGCAACCATGATGCGGAAAGCGAAGAACAGCGGCAGCACCCGTGGGATGGAGTCATCCACGGCGGCCTGGATCTGTTCGTCAGTCGCATCGATCACATTACTGGTGTGGAGCTTGAGCAGCAGACCGTAGCCCAGATCCTGCTTCACTTCATCGAAGCGAGCGCGGGTGTCTTCAGACTTGTCACCTGATTGCAGCTTGGTCAACAGATCGTAAGCAGTCATACCATTGCGTATACGCAACTCATGCTCGTTCTTCAGATCTCTCAGACCCGTTACCTGACCATCCAGCGAACGAGTAGCAATAATACCCAGCGCAAAAGGGATCTTGATGGCGAAGTCGGTACGCATCTTTTCCTGATTCGGAATACCGAACAGGGTAAATGCGGCCGGAGCCGGCTCAGTATCCCACTCAGCTTCGATAGCAGCCAGTTTCACCCTCTGTACTTCACCGGTCTGGTAACCGGATTCGTCACCCAGGATCACCACTGACACGATGGAAGCCATGCCAAAGGCGGCTGCAATGGCAAAGGAGCGACGGGCAAACGCCACATCACGATTCTTGAGCAGGTAGTAGGAAGAGATACCCAGCACAAACATGGCGCCCGTGGTATAGCCCGCCGCGACCGTGTGGACAAACTTGACCTGAGCGACCGGGTTGAACACCACGTCGGCGAAGCTCACCATCTCCATCCGCATGGATTCGAAGTTGAACTCGGCACCGACCGGGTTCTGCATCCAGCCGTTGGCAACCAGGATCCAGAGAGCGGAGAGGTTGGTCCCCAGCGCCATCAACCAGGTTGCAGCCAGATGCTGATGCTTGCTCAGACGATCCCAGCCAAAGAAGAACATACCGACGAAGGTGGACTCCAGGAAGAAGGCCATCAGCCCTTCGATAGCCAGCGGGGCCCCGAAGATATCGCCGACATAATGGGAGTAATAAGCCCAGTTAGTCCCGAACTGGAACTCCATGGCCAGGCCTGTGGTTACCCCCAAGGCAAAGTTGATACCAAACAACTTACCCCAGAATTTGGTCATATCCCGGTAGATGGTGTTGTTGGTCATCACATAGACAGATTCCATGATCGCCAGGATAAAGGCCAATCCCAGCGTCAGGGGTACAAACAAAAAGTGATAAAGGGCCGTCGCAGCGAACTGGAACCGCGATAGGTCTACCACATGCTCAGCAATCATGATGTTTCCTCACCGATTATTGGCACGGCTATTTTAAGTATAAGGACAAAGCTTCCGTTGGAAGTCCCCGAATTATCGGTCACGCTCCAGTTTGCACTGAAGACCGGCTTCGATCGCCACCCACATTAACAACAAGGCAATAAACAGGAACAAAAAAAGCTAATGATTAACAATTGCAAAACAATCAGGCTTGCTTTATTCCCGCTCACAATGACCGGTGTTTTATATCACCTTTATTTGATTGAAATCAATGTAAAACCATCATCAATACATGCCTTTCAAAGGAACTTTTACGTCACGCTTCATTTAATTTGGAGAGCTGCGTCACAAAAAACACCAAATCGCAAATCATTGATTTAAATCAAATTTAATATCAACTTCAATAAGTGAAGCTTCTGTTAAAAAACAGCACTCAAGCAGATTTTCATAATGTTTATCTACTCTTGGATACTCGCCGCCAAACCCAATTAAAATTCAGTAAATCAATATGTTTATGCAAGCAAAACACTCCAGCACTTGATTAGTTAATCTAATCCATACTTGGTAATTTTTCTTGTTTGTCCGAGTCCGATATACCTCCTACAATGTGTCTCGCAGTGAGGGCATACCTTGGGTACAGGCCGGTCAATCTGGGTTTTTGGTACGTATACGACGCTCATTTCGAACCTGTCTATTGGAATGTAAGATGAAAAAGTTTGTTGCTACAACCATCCGTTACTACAAGCTTTCGTTCGTTCAGCTCTATCAAATGAATCGACTCTGAGGCCTCGCGACGGCTCCTCTGTTTCTTCCGGTCTGCGTCCAGACGCACTCACTGTCTGTGAACATCCATCCTGAATTGTCTTTGCCCACCGCCTGTGCCGTGGGCTTTTTTATGCCCAGATAACAAAAAACCGCCCTTGATGGCGGTTTTTTGTTCAAACAGCTATTTTCACCTTTCATCTGGCCGTTGCAGGCCAAAATGTGCATAAGCTCTTGGTGTCGCCATCCGCCCTCTAGGTGTACGTTGCAGGTAACCCTGCTGGATCAAATAAGGCTCCAGCACATCCTCGATGGTATCTTTTTCTTCACCGATAGCCGCCGCCAGGTTATCGAGCCCCACAGGGCCCCCCATAAACTTGTCTATGAGAGCCAACAATAGCTTGCGGTCCATAAAGTCGAAGCCTTCATTGTCCACGTCCAACATATCCATGGCTCGGGCCGCTATGGGTCCGTCAATCCGGCCATCAGACTTAACCTGGGCAAAGTCGCGCACGCGACGCAACAGACGGTTGGCAATTCGCGGAGTACCGCGAGAGCGTCGAGCCAATTCCAGGGCGCCGTCATTGGTCATCTCCAGCCCCAGGCAACGGGCGCTGCGAGAAACGATATCGGTCAGATCCTTGACGTTATAGAACTCCAGCCGCTGCACTATGCCGAAACGATCCCGCAGCGGGCTGGTCAGGGAGCCGGCCCGGGTCGTGGCACCGATCAGGGTAAAGGGAGGCAAATCGAGCTTGATGGAGCGGGCGGCAGGGCCTTCCCCTATCATGATGTCGAGCTGGTAATCTTCCATCGCCGGATAGAGCACCTCCTCCACCACCGGGCTCAGCCGGTGAATTTCATCGATAAACAAAACGTCGTTTGGTTCTAGGTTGGTTAGCAGCGCCGCCAGATCGCCGGCTTTTTCCAGCACTGGGCCCGAGGTGGTCTTGATGTTGACCCCCATCTCGTTGGCGACGATGTTCGCGAGCGTGGTCTTGCCCAGACCTGGCGGGCCGAAGATCAGCAGGTGATCAAGTGCCTCACCACGCTGGCGCGCCGCCTCAATGAAGATCTCCATCTGCTCGCAGACGGGATCCTGACCGGTATAATCGGCCAGCATCTTTGGCCGTATGGCCCGATCAATGACCTCATCCTCACGCACACCAGTGGCAGAGATGAGACGGTCCGCTTCAATCATTGCCTACCTCACACCAGACTACGCAGGGATTCACGGATGATATCCTCAACCGACATCCCATCGATGGCTATCTTGCTGACGATCTGGCTGGCCTGCTGCGGCTTGTAGCCCAGAGCCACCAGCGCGCTGGCAGCCTCTTCGCTCGCATCGGGCGCCCGCAGCTGGCTCTCCTTGGCTGGCAGGCTGATCTCGGCCGGCGAGAAGAGATCGTGGCTAACCCAGCCCTTGAGCCTGTCCTTCATCTCCACCACCAGCCGCTCGGCAGTCTTCTTGCCCACACCAGGCAATTTGACCAGCGAGCTTATCTCCTCGCGCTCGACACTCAGCACGAACTGGGTGGCTGTCATGCCGGAGAGGATAGCCAACGCCAGCTTGGGGCCGACGCCGTTGGTCTTGATCAGCTCGCGAAACAACGCCCGCTCCTGCTTGTGATTGAAGCCATACAGCAGCTGGGCATCTTCACGCACCACAAAGTGGATGTGAATGGTCGCTTCCTTGCCGATCTCGGGCAGATCATAGAAGCAGCTCATGGGCATCTGTACCTCATAGCCCACGCCCCCGACTTCCAGCAGCACCTCGGGGGGTTGTTTCTCAATGACTACGCCTCTCAAGCGACCAATCACGACTCTCTCCTCGCCAAACCATCTATCTGTAAATTGGGTCATAGCATAAAGAATAACTGGATAAGTATCCAGCATAGGGCAGCGATGGATGACAGAGGATTCTCGGTATTCTGACGCTTTCGGAGCCATGCTTGGATCGGATCTGGGCAGTAACTTTATTTTCCACCGGGAATGGCGAATCTTGGCCATTGATGGAACACTCAATTGGGTTTGTTCGGAACCAAGGAAGGTCTTGCATCATGAAAATTGTCACTACATCAAATCTGGGGCTGACTATCCTGCTCGGTTGCACACTGGGCATGGGAGCAATCGGCTGGTATGGCAGCCAACGGCTGGCTGATCTGCTCTCCTATGTATTGGGCGCCGCCTGGCAGACTGCCGATGGCGCCATGGAGGGATCCATAGATCTGGGCAACCAGTCCCTTTATATCCAGAAAATGCTCAGAGGCATGCCGCTCGACGAGCCCGAGCTGCAACGAGCCAGAGAGGCCGCCACAGATGCCCTGCGCCGGGTGGGTGAAGGCAGGCTCATTGATGAGACGGCGATCAGCACCATGAACCAGCGCCAGCAGGATTATCAACAACAGCAGGACAAGCTGCTGACGCTCTATAGCACCTATACCAGCGTCGACAAGGCGCTGCGTGCCAGCTCGGAGCGCATGTCCCGCCTCTCCACCCAGCTGGAAGTGGTCGGCGATGGCGCAGTCGAGAGTCTCACTCAGGCGCCGGATCAGGCCATCAGCTGGAATGGTGGTCTCGCCACGCGCTGGCATGCGGCCGACGGCGGCATGGAGGCCAACATCGGCTTCCTGCGCCAGCTCTATGCGCTGGAGAAGATGCAAAGCGAAGGCCCGACCCCTGCCATCCAGGCCGAGTTGAAGGAGGCGACCAGCTTCTATCAGGGGGCGGTTGACGGCATGCTGGCCACAGGGCTGTTCGATATCCCCGGCGAGGGGGAATTTGCCGGCCAGTCGCTAGCGGTGCAATACCGGGCTCTGCAGGCCGACAATCAGCAGCTGATGAGCCAGTGGATTGCAGCCCTGAGCGATTACCAGCGCCAGCTGGTGCAATACGAGAGCAGTGCCGAACAGCTCAAGCAGGTGCTGATCGAGGTCGAGGCCAAGGGGGATGCCACGGTCGAGGATCAAGTAAATCAGCTCAATACCATCATCGGCCATACCAGGACCCTTATCCTGGGGGGTATGGTCCTGAGCCTGCTGATCGTCGCCCTTTGCGGTTTCTGGCTGGTTCGCGCCATAGTCAGGCCCCTGTTGCAAGTCAATCAGCGGATGCAAGACATAGCTGCTGGCGAGGGTGATCTCAACGCGCGGATCAATCTCAAGCGAGACGATGAGATAGGCTCGCTGGCAGGCAGTGTGGACCGCTTCATCGAGAAGCTGCAGAAGATGATCAGCTCCACCATGGACAACAACCAGCACATCAGCGACCACGTGCACACCTCGGTCAACCGGGTCGAGGCCATCAGCCAGAGCAGCCGCCAGACCGCCGAGCATGCTCAGGCGCTGCACCACGACAGCGAGCAGATGGTGCAGGTCGCCACCTCCATTTCGGATAATTGCAGAGTGGCGGCGCAAAACGCCAATGAGGTACGCCAGCTCACCGCCGAGAGCAGTCAATACGTCACCTCTGCCAGCAACGGTATGCAACGTGTCGTGGTGGAGGTGGGCGAGTGCGCCAACGCCATCAACGCCCTCAAAGAACAGGCGAGCCAGATTGGCCAGATCATCTCCACCATCAGCAGCATCTCGGAGCAGACCAACCTGCTGGCGCTCAACGCCGCCATCGAGGCGGCCCGGGCCGGCGAGATGGGCCGGGGCTTTGCCGTGGTAGCCGACGAGGTGCGCACTCTGGCCAACCGTACCGCTTCCTCCAGTGCCGAGATCACCGAGGTGATCAACAGCATTCAACAGCAGACCGAGAAAGCCTACCTGATGATGCAACGCAACCTGAAAACCGTGAAGTCGGGCATGCAGGATTCTGACAACACCAAGCAGATCCTGTTCAAGGTGGAAGAGGCCATCGACCATCTGGCTGACATGGTCCAGCAGGTGGCAGATGCCACTGGTCAGCTCTCCCACACCCTGAGCAATACCTCGGGCAAGGTCTCCGGCATCAGCCTGCAAGCCCAGACAGGTGAGCAGGAGGCGCAGGAGTGCCTGCAACTCGCCTCCTCCCTGCATCAGGCCAGCCTGCTGCAACAGCGACTGCTGTCGCAATTTAGGGTCTGACACGGGCGGGGGCACGGCCCCCGCTTTCTCCCGCTGCGCTAAATTTAGCCCTTGGGCCGCAGGGCCCTCCCTGTTAAAATTCCGCTCTTGAATTTATCCAGGGCCCCGCGGCCCGTCTTATCTAAGGTCACGAGCGATGCGTACCAGCCAATATCTGCTTTCCACTCTCAAGGAAACCCCGTCCGACGCCGAAGTCGTCAGCCATCAGCTGATGCTGCGCGCTGGCATGATCCGTAAACTGGCCTCCGGCATGTATGCCTGGCTGCCGTCCGGCCTGCGGGTACTGAAAAAGATCGAGAACATTGTTCGCGAAGAGATGAACAATGCTGGTGCCATCGAAGTCTCTATGCCGGTGGTACAACCCGCCGAGCTGTGGCAAGAGTCCGGCCGCTGGGATGACTACGGTCCCGAGCTGTGCCGTCTGACCGACCGCCACAACCGCCCCTTCGTGCTGGGCCCGACCCACGAAGAGGTGATCACCTCGCTGGTTCGCTACGAAGTGAACAGCTACAAGCAGTTGCCGCTCAACCTCTACCAGATCCAGACCAAGTTCCGCGACGAAGTGCGCCCCCGTTTCGGCGTGATGCGTGGCCGTGAATTCCTGATGAAGGATGCCTACTCCTTCCATATCGACAAGGAATCCCTGGTCGATACCTACGAGAAGATGCACGCCGCCTACTGCAAGGCGTTCACCCGCATGGGTCTGAACTTCCGTCCGGTGCAGGCCGATACCGGCTCCATCGGTGGTACCGGTTCCCACGAATTCCAGGTGCTGGCCGAGAGCGGTGAAGACTTGATCGCCTTCTCCGATACATCAGATTACGCCGCCAACATCGAGATGGCCGAAGCGCTGGCACCCGCTGGTGAGCGCGCTGCCGCCACCGCAGCCCTGACCAAGGTCGCTACCCCGGCCGTTCACACCATAGACGAAGTCGCCGCCTTCCTGAGCGTGGCGCCAACCACCATTGCCAAGACCCTGCTGGTACTGGCAGAGGAAGATGAGCACGGCAAGCAGGCGGTCATCGCGCTGGTACTGCGTGGCGACCACGAGCTGAACGAGCTCAAGGCCGAGAAGCTCTCTGGTGTCGCCAACCCGCTGACCTTCGCCAACGATGAGCAGATTAAAGCTGCCGCCGGTTGCGATGCGGGCTCCATCGGTCCGGTCGGCTTCAATGGTCGTGTTATTGCCGATCGCAGCGCCGCCCATCTGGCGGACTTCGTCTGCGGCGCCAACGAGACCGGCTTCCACCTGACCGGTGCCAACTGGGATCGCGACATCGCTACCTATGAGGTTGCCGACCTGCGCAACGTGGTGGAAGGCGACCCGAGCCCATGCGGCCAGGGCAAGCTGCTGCTCAAACGCGGTATCGAAGTGGGCCACATATTCCAGCTGGGTACCAAGTACTCCGAAGCCATGAAGGCGAGCGTGCTGAACGAAGGCGGCAAGTCCGTCACCATGGAGATGGGTTGCTACGGTATCGGGGTTTCCCGTCTGGTGGCCGCCGCCATCGAGCAGAACAACGACCAGTACGGCATCATCTGGCCGGACGCCATCGCTCCGTTCGAAGTGGCCATAGTGCCGATGAACATGCACAAGTCCGAGCGCGTGGCCGAGCAGGCACAGCAGTTCTACGCCGAGCTGAAAGCCGCCGGTGTCGATGTGCTGTTCGACGACCGTAAAGAGCGCCCGGGCGTGATGTTCGCCGACATGGAGCTGCTGGGTGTGCCGCACGCCATCGTCATCGGCGATCGTGGTCTGGACAACGGCGTGGTGGAGTACAAGTGCCGCCGCTCCGGCGAGAAGCAGGAAGTGGCCATTGGCGAGATTATCGCCATGCTCAAGGCCAAGCTGGGCCGTTAATCCCCCCCTTGCCGCCATAAAAAAGCGCGCCATTTGGCGCGCTTTTTGTTTCTGCTTTCTCTGACAACCGCAACCGAATGACGGGCATCACCTCAGGGATTGCGACCGATAAAGAGGTCAGTCACGTGGCAGCTGCTTCTCGCCTCCAGCGCATCGAGCATATAGGCCGCTGCATCTTCCGGGGTCATGAAACCACTGGGATCCACGTGATCCGAGTTGTCCCAAAATTCGCTGCGGACCCCGCTCGGGTAGAGGTTGACCAGCCGCAGCGGCGAGCCTTTCAGCTCGGTGCGCAACGACTCCAGAAAGCCGCGCATCCCCCATTTTGAGGCGCAATAGAGGCTCTCATTGGCCTTGCCCACCTGAGCGGCGGAGGAGAGCACATTGGCCAGCACCCCGCCTTTCTCGCCGATGAGCCGCACCGTCTGTTGTGCCACCAAAATGGTGGAGATGAGATTGCTCTCCACCACCCTACGGATCTGCTCGGCGGTGTAGACACCAACCGGGCCAAACTCGCCGACCCCGGCACAGTGGATCACCATGTCGGGCAGGCCGCCCCACTCCACCGCAGCGGCGAAGGCGACGTCGACCTCTTCATGGTGCGCCAGATCGGCGACGATGCCGATCACCGCGCTGCCGAGCCGTTGCTCCTGCTCCTGCTCCTGCAGTCGCTGATAACGGCGCCCCATCATGGATACCTGATGGCCCCGCTCAACCAGCCCGATGGTCAGCGCCCGGCCGAGACCGGAACCTGCACCTGTCACTATGATGTGGCCCATTATCGCTCCTCGTCGTCAGCTGACGGCCAGATTAGAAAGTGAATTCGCAGCCCATGAACCAGCCATCAATCCGCTGATCAACGCGATCGAAGTCCATGCTCGCCTCACGCCAACCGGCCTGTACCTTAAGGGGAGCAGAAGCAAACTTGTAGGAGCCACCCAGACGGTAGTCATAGTTGTCGGCATCCTGCACACGGGCATCGCCGAAGGCGGCAAAGCCGGTACCTGGGATGCGCACTTCGGCACCCGTGTAAGCCATCAACACATCCTTGTCATAGGAGTAGTGCTGGGTGTTGAAATCGCCATCGTAACGACGACCGGTCAGACCCAGGTCGATCTGGAACAGGTCGTTGTTGAACAGGCGATAGTAGAGGCTCAGGTCATAGGCCATCAGATCGTTGTTGAGGGCGCCGCCGCTGGTACCGAAATCGGACATCTCGAACTTGGCGTTGGGCAGCAGAATGATGCCGTGCTCCAGTTGCAGGTAGCCGCTCCAGTTGTAGTTCTCGTCATAGCTGCCGTTGGCCCCGACACCGTTGATCTGGCCGCTGCCCTGCGCGTTCCATACATCGATACCGGCAGCAATACGCCAGTCATCAGCAGCCATGGCAGCCTGGCTGAACAGGGCCAGCACACAACCGGCAATCAAGGTCTTCTTCATCATGTCACTCTCTTATGGACTGGAAAGGCCATCATTTTACCCAGTGCGACGGGAATACACAGTGTAAAAAACTGAACACACGTCCATTAATGTCAGTGCTGCATGCCTGCCATGGGTTCAATCGGCTTCACTGGCAGGCTCAATTCCAGCTTCTGGCCGTCATCCATGGTCAGGGTCAACGGGAAGGGCGTGCCCTGAAACAGCTCGCGCACCTCGAACAGCATGATGTGAAAGCTGCCGGGTTTGAGTGCCACTTCCCCTTTTGCTGGCACCTCTATGCTCTCGACCTGACGCATCTTCATGACCCCGTTCTCGTGCAGATGGGTATGCAGCTCGGCTCGGCCCACCTCGGACGAAGTGGCGGCGACCAGCTTCACCGGCTTGTCAGCGTCATTTTTGAGCACCAGAAAGGCGGCGGTATTGGGAGATCCGGGTGGCAGCAGACGCACATAGCCATCGACGGCCTCGACCTTGGCCAGAGCAGGCGCAGCCAGACCCAGGGCGATCAGGGAATAAAACGCACGTTTAAACATGGTTGAAATCCTTTTATGATGTTGTTAAACGTCGTGAAGATTACTGCAGCAGTAAGCTTTTGACAGCCTGTGATAACAAGGATTTAGACATGGACCTCATTATCGTTGCCGAGCAGCAGGATGGCTTGCTCACCCTGACCCTCAATCGCCCCGCCAAGCGCAACGCCCTCAATACCGAGATGTATCTCGCCCTCACCGCGGCATTACGCCGAGCGACACAAAATGACACCGTGCATGTGCTACTGATACAAGGGCAGTGCGATTGCTTCACCGCTGGCAATGATCTGGCCGACTTTATGGGCAAATTCAGCCTGGATGCCGACGATCCCATTTTGCAGTTCCTGCACACCCTGGCGGATTTTCCCAAACCCGTCATAGCCGCGGTCGGTGGCCCTGCCGTCGGCATAGGCACCACCCTGCTGCTGCACTGTGATCTTGTCTATCTGGCGGACAACGCACGGTTGCAACTGCCGTTCGTCGAACTGGGGCTGGTGCCGGAGTTTGCCTCCAGCCTGCTCTTGCCACGTACCGTGGGCCATCTGAAGGCGGCCGAGCTATTGCTGCTGGCCGAGGCCATCGATGCAGAGGAGGCGCAGCGGCTCGGGCTTGCCAACCGGGTGGTCGCCGCCGATACGTTGCTCACTTTTGCCCGCGAGCAGGGATTAAAGCTGGCAGCCAAACCGCCCAAGGCCCTGCAAAAGAGTAAGGCGCTGCTGAAACAGGAGCTCAAACAGGCGGTGCACTTCGTCATCGATCTGGAGGCGCGCGCCTTCTCCCTCGCCCTGCAGGGGGAAGAGGCGCAACAGCGGATCGCGCAGAGGCTCAAACCCAGAGGTTAACCCTCAGCTGAGGCGAAAACGGCCGCGCAGCGCGCAGCCCGGCAGCAATCCGGCTCACTGATGAGCGCTCTACATTCCAGGTTAGGGCGCTGGGGCAACCACACTCACAGCCCGGCCTTCATCAGCACCTGTCCGTTTGCTGACCTGGATGCCCTCAAGCGCAGCTAACGCCCCGCCGGTGATCACCGAATCGGCCATGATGTCTGGATAGGAATGGAAGCCATGATAATGCCAGGCGTCACTATCTGGGTGGCACCATTATCGCCGCCCGTAGCCTGGTCGCGCGGGACGAACCGCCCTACCGCATGGTGACAGGCACGTCACGCCAGCGCTTTGGCTCGGACGGCATAGCCCGGCCACAGGCGCTGACCTGGTGGGACTGGCCCGATGAACAAGTACAAGCCCTGCTGCCGCAGATCCAGCAAAGAGAGGTGGCCTTGCTGGACGTTGGCAAACAACCGAGCAGACGTAACAACACCAGAACGGGGGATTTGCACCCCCGCTCTGGCTACTGGCTTGGCGCTTGCTCAGCTGCCACTGCGCGACTGATTGACCCGGCACTGCTTGCCGGGATAGCCGGGTAGCTCCTCCGCCTTGCTGCTGCATGCCAGCCGCTTGGCCTGATGGAGACGATCCGCCAGATTGGCGTCATCGACCGGCAACCAGTCCATCTGCTGGCCGAGCCAGCTGGCCCAGGCGAACTCGACGAAATAGACCTGATCCCGCTTGTCGACATAGCCCGCATCCTGCAGCAAGCCCGCCACGGTCCGGTAGGGATAATCCGGCAGATCGCCGATATGGGCGGGCAGCTGCTCGGGGGTCAGCGGCAACCCCTTCTCATCCTTGAGCCAGGCCCAGTGATTGCCCTGCATCTGGCTCCAGAAGCTGGACGTGTCCTGCAGGCGGGCGATCACCTTGACCCTGGCCTGCTTCACACCCGACTGCCACAACGCCTTGGTGAGGTGATGCCTGTCCACCAGCCAGTAACCACCATCGGGGGCGATGACGATGGGGATCTCTTTCTTTTTCATCAACTTGTCGAGTTGCTTGGCGCTCTTGCCTGCAAGCTCTGCCTGGGTATTGTCGACCTGGATCTGGCCAACTCCGCCCTGGGTCGGGTGCAGCTGATCAATGTTTACCTCGCACCAGCTGCCGACCGGACTCTCACGCTCACAAGGCACCAGCGCCCAGGCGCCCTGACTGATGGCCAGGGCCAGCAGGATCCATGTTCTCATCGTTCACTCCTCTCCCCCTGACAGCGGGTCAATTAAGGTTCCACACCGTCCCTGAAATAATGGGACTCATACTGGTAGTCTGACCAGCAAACGGGATATCATGATTTCCCATCTGTCGGCGATCATTTCTCGCCAAGTTTTCTCCCCGCTTCACACTATTTGAAGGATTAGCCATGAAAGGATGGAGTCCCTTGTTGGCCCTGCTGGGCTGTGCCTGTATCCAGGCAGCCGATGTTCCACCCGGCACTCAACTCGCAGCCGAGCAGGCCGTCGTGCGTCATCTGAAGGATGAACCGGCGAGCCTGAGCCCGCTCAAACTGGTCGGCCTGCCCGAACTGCAGGTATTGCGGGATCTCTACGAGGGGCTGTTGACCCAGGGGCCGGACGGCAAGGTGCTGCCTGGCGTAGCAGCGAGCTGGGACAACAAGGACAATCAGCAGTTTACCTTCCATCTGCGACCGGATGCACACTGGTCCAACGGTGACAAGGTCAAGGCCGCCGACTTCGTCTACGGCTGGCGCAAACTGGTTGATCCGAAAGAGGCCGCGACCTTCGCCTGGTTTGCCCAGCTGGCCCGCTTCGACAAGGTGGACGAGATAGTGGCCGGCAAGCTGGCCCCCAGTGAGCTTGGGGTCAAGGCCCTCGATGAGCACACACTGCAGGTGACCCTCTCCCAGCCTGTACCCTATTTCCTGAGCCTGCTGACCCACCCCAGTCTGTCGCCACTGCATCAGGCCAGCATGGAGCAATATGGCAACCAGTGGACCCAGCCAGGCAAGCTGGTCGGCAACGGCGCCTTCGTGCTGAGCCACCGGGTGGTGAACGAGAGGCTGGAGCTGACCCCCAATCCCCATTACTGGGACAGGGCCCATACAGTGCTGACCCGGGTTACCTTCGTGCCCATCAACCAGGAAACCGCCGCCACCAACCGCTACCTGGCCGGGGATCTGCACATCACGGAATCCTTCCCCAAGGAGCAATATCACAAGCTGATGCAGCAGATCCCGGGTGAGGTCTATACCCCGGATCAACTCGGCACCTACTACTACGCCTTCAACACCCAGCTGCCACCGCTGAACGATGTGAGGGTGCGCAAAGCGCTCTCCTACACCATCGACCGCGACCTCATCGCCGCCAAGGTGCTGGGCACCGGCGAGAAACCGGCCTATCGCTTCACCCCGGACGTGGTGGCCGGTTTCGAGCCCAAGGCCAACCTGCTCTCCAGCAGCAACCAGCAGACGCTGGATGAGAAGGCCAAAGCGCTGCTCAAGGAGGCTGGCTATGGCCCAGACAAGCCGCTCAAGCTGACACTGCTCTACAACACGGCGGAAATTCACAAGAAGATGGCGCTGGCCATCGCCAACCTCTGGAAACAGAAACTGGGTGCCCAGGTCGAGCTCACCAATCAGGAGTGGAAAACTTATCTCGACAGCCGCCAGAGCGGCCAGTTCGAGGTGATCCGCTCTTCCTGGGTGGCCGATTATAACGACCCCTCCGCCTTCCTAGGTCTGTGGGGCTCCCACCACAGCGGCAACATGGCTCGCTTCGCCAACGCCGGCTACGATGCCCTGCTGACCAGGGCGGCAAGCAGCCAGGATCCCCGCGAGCGGGCCCAGCTGTTTGACCAGGCCGAAACCATATTGCAGGATGAAGCGCCGATCACGCCCATCTATCAGTACACCAATGCCCGGCTCATCAAGCCCTGGCTCAAGGGCTACCCCATCAACAACCCGGAGGACGTGGCCTACAGCCGCCAACTCTACCTCATCAAGCACTGATCCTGCCCGGGGCTGGCCACTCGTCGGCCCCGCTTCCCCTCTGTTCATGCTCACGTTTTCGGCATAAAATACTGCCCTTCACCCTCTCCCCACCCTCTTGTCGTCGGTTTGTTATGCGCTATGTATTGATGATCACCCTGTTGATGACACTGCCCGCCCAAGCGGCCAGCGAGTCACAATGCCGTCAGGCCTTCATCGACTGGATGCTGGCCCAGCAAAAACAGTTCAGTGATCGCAAGGCTAGCAAGATGGAGCGGCGCAGCGCCGAGCGGGCCATCGATCAGGTGCGTGACGAGCTTGCCAGGCAGGAGAGCTTCTGCCAGGCCATGGAGTGGGTGAAGCACAACCGGGATCAGGATCCTCGCTTCACCCCGCGAACGGGCGAGATCCACGACTTTGCACCGGCCAGCTGACGCCACATCATGAAAAAAGCCCCGAACCTGAGTTCGGGGCTTCTTCTATTCGGTAATCAGGGCAACAGCCTCAGTCGACGTAGAAGGTCTGCTGGAAGGTGAGCGTCTGTTGCTGCCCCTCCCCCATGATCTTCAGGGTGAACTGGTAGGTATCCTCATTGCGATAGGGCAGCACCGCCAGATAGTAGATGGCGTCCCCCTCCTTGACCTCCTGGAAGGTCAGAGTACGTAGGGTACCGGTGAGGTTCTTGGCCTCACCCGTGATACCCACCGCCTGCGCCACGCCCTGCTTGTTTTGCACAGCGATATTGATGATGCCGTTGTAGCGACTGCGTTCCAGACCGTAGGCCTTGGCCACGTCCGGAGTGAGGAAGCTGGAGTTGAAGGCACTGTAGTGTACCCGCCAGGGGCCCAGCTCCTTCATCTGCTCCGCCCGCAGCGGCAAGGTCATCAGCAGTGCCAGCAGGCAGCTTATCCAGGCTGTTTTCATGGTGTCATCCTTCTCGTGTTAACCCTGAGTCTCCAGCAGGGTACTGATCTCGGCGGGGATCTGCTTCGGCGCCTCGATGGCAACCGTCTTGTGCCGTCCCAACTCCCCGCGCACTATGCGAACCTGCCCCTTGGCCACCTTGAACTGCTTGGCCAGATACTTGATCAAGTGGCTGTTAGCCTGGCCATCCACCGGCGGCGCCGTGATGGCCACTTTCACCTCGTCGCCATGCAGTCCGACGATCTGATCCCGACTCGCCTTGGGCTGGATCATCAGATGCAATATCAGCTCGTCCCCTTCCCGCAGGACGGCTGGCATCAAATCATCCACCACAGCTGGCCGAACAGATCACCCAACACATAGTTTATGGCCTGCAGCCCGATAAAAGCGACCAGCACGGAGAGGTCCAGCCCGCCCAGCGCCGGCAGGATGCGACGAATCGGGGCCAGGAAGGGCTCGGTCAGCTGGTGCATCACGTATTCGATGGGATTGCGACCCTGGCTGACCCAGCTCAGGATGGCACGGATCAGCAGCACCCAGAAGATCATGGAGCCCGCCTTCTTCAGCACGGTCAGGGCGGCAAACAGGCTGATGGTGAGCCAGTCGGCCACCAGCACGTTCATGCTCTTGAGCAGTGCCAACTTGGCGAAGGCGATGATCAGCGCCAACAGCACCGAGGCCATATCCAGCCCACCGAAGCCCGGAATGACCCGGCGCAACGGTATCACCAGCGGATTGGTCACCTTGATCACCATCTGGCTCATGGGGTTATAGAAGTCGGCGCGGGCCCACTGCAACCAGATGCGCAGCAGCAGCACCATGAGGTAGATATCAAAAATCGTGTTAATCAGAAAATAAGCTGTGTTCATCTGAGCTCCAGCGGTAAGAGAAGAGTGTTCAGAAAAGCGTTTCCATCTCGGCGGCACGTGCGACGGCCGCCTGCATGGCGTGAGCGGTCAGCGGCATCAGCCCCTGCGCCTGGAATGTCTTGATGGCCTCGGCGGTCGTGCCCCCCTTGCTGGTCACCTGCTCACGCAGGGTTTGCAGCGACAAATCGGGATTTTGCTCTACCATGGCAGCGGCGCCAAGCGCGGTCTGCTGCACCAGCAGGCGCGCCTGCTCGGGCGAAAAGCCCATGGCTTGCGCTTCCTCTGCTATCGCTTGCATGAACAGGAAGAAGTAAGCCGGGGCACTGCCCGCCGCGGCGATGACGCCGTTGATGCCAGACTCCTGCGCCACCCAGAGGGTCTTGCCCACGGCTTGCATCATCTGCTCGGCAACGTCGCGATCGGCCTGTTCAACCCCGGGGGGGGCATAGAGGCCTGTCATGCCCAATCCCAGCAAGGAGGGGGTATTGGGCATGGTGCGGATGATGCGAGCGTGACCGCCCGCCATCTCGCCAAGGCGTGCCACCTTGATGCCGGCGGCGATGGAAATGAGCAGCTTGCCCGCCAGCGACCCCAGCTCATCAACCAGCGCACTCAGCATGCCGGCCATCAGCTGGGGTTTGACCGCCAGCACGATGACGTCAGCCTCGCGGGCCGCCTCGGCATTATGCTGGGTGACGCGGATGCCATAGTCGCTCGCCAGCGCATCCAGTTTGGGACGGCTGGGATTGGCGGCGATGATACGCTCGGCCGGATAACCCGCCTGGATCAGGCCGGCAATGATACTGCGGCTCATGTTGCCTGCACCGATAAAGGCGAGGATTCTTTGCTGCATCAAACACTCCTGTTGCTGAAATAGCTGCGGACACCTGCACTGCCTGCGCCGATAAAGGCGAGGGTTCCATATTGCATCAGGTGCTCTTGCTTAGGAATAGTCACGAGCACCGAAGATGGCTGTGCCGACCCGCACCATGGTGCTGCCATGGACGATCGCCAGCTCAAGATCCTCTGTCATGCCCATCGAGAGGGTATCGACGCTCGGGTATTGCCGCGCAAGCTCGGTGAACAGAGTCTGCATGCGTACCATCTGGGCAGCCAATACCACCTCGTCACTGGTATGCTCCGGGATGGCCATCAGCCCCCTTAATACCAGCCGCTCGCTGCGTGAGACCAGCTCGGCCAGCCGGAAAATCTCTTGCTCAGACGTTCCGGATTTGCTGCTCTCTCCGCTAATATTGATTTGCAGACAGACATTTAGCGGCGCCAACCCGTCAGGACGCTGGTTGTCGAGGCGCTCGATCAGCTTGTCTCTGTCCACACTCTGTACCCAATCGAACCGTTCGGCCACCAGCCGGGACTTGTTCGATTGCAGCGGGCCGATAAAGTGCCACTCGATGTCGCTATATTCCGGCTGCTGGCGCAAGGTATCTATCTTGGTGGCCGCCTCCTGGGCATAGGACTCACCGAAGCGGCGCTGGCCGGCGGCATAGGCCTCGCAAATGGCCTCAAGTGGCTTGGTTTTACTGACCGCAAGCAGGTGGATGTGATCGACACAACGACCCGACTGGCTCGCGGCTTGTACAATACGCTCCTTTACCTGAAGCAGGTGCTGGGCAATTTGGCTCATATTTCGTTAGTGATCTTGTGATGGGAGAATGACAAATCTATGGATATCACAGAGTTATTGGCTTTCAGTGTAAAGCATAAAGCCTCGGATCTACACCTCTCGGCTGGGGTTCCCCCGATGATCCGGGTTGATGGTGAGGTTCGCAAGATCAATTTGCCCGCCCTGGAACACAGGGAAGTGCATGCCCTCATTTACGACATCATGAACGACCACCAGCGCAAGGAACTGGAGGAGAACTTCGAGGTCGACTTCTCGTTCGAGGTGCCCAATCTGGCCCGCTTCCGGGTCAACGCCTTCCAGCAATCGCGCGGTTCGGGGGCCGTGTTTCGTACCATCCCCAGCACGGTACTGAGTCTGGAGGATCTCGATGCCCCCGAGATCTTTCGCAAGATCTCCGAATACCCCCGCGGCCTGGTGCTGGTGACAGGCCCGACCGGCTCGGGCAAGTCCACCACACTGGCGGCCATGGTCAACTACATCAACGAGAACTTCCACCACCACATACTCACTATCGAAGACCCCATCGAATTCGTACACGAGAACAAACGCTGTCTGGTGAACCAGCGGGAAGTACACCGCGATACCAAGAGCTTCAGCAACGCCCTGCGCTCGGCACTGCGGGAAGACCCGGACATCATACTGGTGGGCGAGATGCGCGATCTCGAGACAATACGTCTGGCCATGACGGCGGCCGAGACGGGCCACCTGGTGTTTGGCACCCTGCACACCTCGTCAGCGGCCAAGACCATAGACCGTATCATCGACGTCTTCCCCGGCGCGGAAAAAGACATGGTGCGATCCATGCTCTCTGAATCCCTGCGCGCCGTCATCTCCCAGACCCTGCTCAAGCGGATCGGCGGTGGCCGGGTGGCGGCCCACGAGATCATGATGGGCATACCCGCGGTGCGCAACCTCATCCGGGAAGACAAGATCGCCCAGCTCTACTCGGTGATCCAGACCGGGATGACCCACGGCATGCAGACCATGGATCAGAGCCTCAAGCAACTGGTCAGTCGTGGCGTGGTGGCCTCCCTGGATGCCAAGGCCAAGGCGGTCGACCCCAACAGCGTTTAAGAGCCTCAAACCCAGGGAGGGATAAATGATGAATCTGGATGATCTGCTGACCGAGCTGGTCAAGCGAAAGGGGTCGGATCTGTTTGTGACGGTGGGCTCGCCGCCCACCCTCAAGGTGAATGGCCATCTGGTGTCGCTGGGGGACGAGGCGCTCGACAAGAAGGGGGCGCTGGCGCTGGTCAGAGATACCCTCAGTAGCGATCACTTCGAGCGCTACATCCGCACCAAGGAAGCTAACTACGCCATCCACCGCGAGGATCTTGGCCGTTTTCGGGTCAGCGCCTTCTGGCAGCAGGAGTTGCCTGGCATGGTACTGCGCCGCATCGAGACCCGGATCCCGACCTTCGACGAGCTGACTCTGCCCCCCATCTTGCAGGAGGTGGCCATGGCCAAGCGCGGGCTGGTGCTGTTTGTCGGCGCCACCGGTGCGGGCAAGTCCACCACCCAGGCCGCCATAATAGGGTTTCGCAACCAGCATGCCGATGGCCATATACTGACGGTGGAAGACCCGGTGGAGTTCGTGCACCAGCACGGTCGCAGCCTGATCACCCAGCGGGAGGTGGGGATAGACACAGAGTCGTTCGACGTGGCACTGAAGAGTTCGCTGCGCCAGGCGCCGGACGTGATCCTCATCGGCGAGATCCGAAGCTCTGAGACCATGGAGTTTGCGCTGCAATTTGCCGAGACGGGTCACCTCTGTCTCGCCACCCTGCACGCCAACAATGCCAACCAGGCACTGGATCGCATCCTCCACCTGGTGCCACAGGAGAAACACCGACAGTTTCTGTTTGATCTCTCCTTCAACCTGCGCGCCATCGTGGCCCAGCAACTGCTACCGAGCGTGGACGGTCGCCGCCGTTTTGCCGCCTTCGAGGTACTGCTCAACACCCCGCTCATTACCGACATCATCCGCAAGGGGGAGATGCATCGCCTCAAGGAGGTGATGACCAAGTCCACCGAGCTCGGCATGCAGACCTTCGATCAGGCGCTGTTCACTCTGTTCTGTGCCGGCCAAATTGGCTACAGTGAGGCCCTTGCCCATGCCGACTCGGCCAACGACCTGCGACTGCTGATCAAGCTGTCCGGCCGTGAGCAGCTGGGTGCAGGCACACTCGACAACGTCACCCTGGATGAATGAGGGGCGTGTGTCACCGCTATAAAGGATCGTTATGCTGATTGTGGTTTCCCCGGCCAAAACGCTGGATTACGAGTCGCCTCTGGTGAGCTCCCGTTTCACCCAACCCGAATTGCTGGATCACTCAGCCGAGCTGATCACCCGGGCCCGCCAGCTAACGCCGGATCAGATCGCCAGTCTGATGAAGATCAGCGACAAGCTGGCCGGCCTCAACGCCGCCCGCTTCGCCCAATGGCAACCTGACTTCCACCCAGGCAATGCCCGCCAGGCTCTGCTGGCGTTCAAGGGAGATGTCTACACGGGGCTGGCGGTGGAGGATTTCAGCGACGCGGATCTCGATTTTGCCCAAGGGCACCTGCGCATGCTGTCAGGTCTCTATGGCGTGCTGCGTCCGCTCGATCTCATGATGCCGTATCGGCTGGAGATGGGGACCCGGCTCGATAACAGTCGCGGCAAGGACCTCTACCAGTTTTGGGGGGATGTGATTACCCAGCACATCAATGCAGCGCTGGCGGCGCAAGGGGACGAGCTGCTGATCAACCTGGCCTCTGACGAGTATTTCAAGTCGGTACGAGCGAAAGCCCTGAAGGGCAGGATCGTCACCCCAGTTTTCAAGGACGAGAAGAACGGCCAGTTCAAGATCATCAGCTTTTACGCCAAGAAGGCGCGTGGCATGATGGCCCGTCACATCATCAAGCACCGGCTGACCGAGGTGGAACAATTGACCGGCTTCAACAGCGATGGTTACTACTTCGTTCCAGAAGAGTCTGACGCTCAGACCCTGATGTTTAAACGCGCCGAAAATTAATTACAGAAAGAGGGAACCAAATTCAGGATCCCCGGGTCTGAATACATGAATCCTCTGTTGTAAGCACTTTTTATCAGCCGACGTTTATACGTCGGCTTTTTTCTGCGCGCTATCCGCGAATACAGGCACATTCACCGCAGGCAACAAGCAAAACGGCCATCCGAGGATGACCGTTGCAGCAGGCATGGCTTATTTCTTTTTCTTCTTGGCACTCTTCTTCTTGCCATCCTTCGGCTTTTTCTTTTTCACCGGTACCCGCGCCTCTTTGTGCTTGGGACGCAGCTCGTCGATCACCCGGCGCTTGAGACGCTCTTCGGTGTAACGCTCAATCTTGGCGACCATGCCCATGTCGTGCGCCTCCACCAGGCTGATGGCGCAACCACGGTTGCCGGCACGGCCAGTCCGACCGATACGGTGCACATACACGTCGGTGCCATAAGGCATGTCGTAGTTAATGACATGACTGACGTTGGGCAGGTCGATGCCACGGGCAGCGACGTCGGTGGCGATGAGGAAAGGCACTTCTCCCGCATGGAACTTGCGGATCGATTCGATGCGCTTGCTCTGCTCCATCTCGCCACGGATCCAGGCGCAGGAGACGCCGGCAGCCTGCAACTGGCCGGAGAGCTCCGCCAGCCGTTCACGGGTTCTGACAAAGACGATGGCTTTCTGGGTTTCAGGATCCTTGAGGATATGCACCAGCAGGGCCAGCTTGTGGGCGGCATCATCGGCCAGATGCACCCACTGGGTGATGGGGCGACGCTCACTGCGGGGCGGCTCGGCGTGCAGCTCCACCGGCTCGTTGAGGATCTCGTTGGCAAACTTCTCAAGACCAGCCCCTTCCAGGGTGGCGGAGAACAGCATGGTGTGCTTGCGATAGCGCGCCTCGGCCACGATACGGTTCACGTCTTTGATGAAGCCCATGTCCAGCATGCGATCCGCTTCATCCAGCACCAGCACCTCGATGTCGTGGCTCTCGAACTCCTCTTTCTCTATGTACTCAAGCAGACGACCCGGGGTCGCCACTACGATGTCGGTGGTCTTGGTCAGGGCCGGCAGCTGCTCGTCGTGGCTGACGCCGCCGATGATGGTCTCGATGCTGAGGTTGGTGTGCACCGCCAACGCCTTGGCGTGGGCGGTGACCTGCAGGGCCAGCTCGCGGGTCGGGGTCAGGATCAGCATGCGGCACGGACCCGGCTTGCGGCGCGGGAAGTCCAGCAGATGCTGCAGGGCGGGCAGCAGGAAGGCGGCCGTCTTGCCGGTACCGGTCGGAGCGGATGCCAGAATATCGCGGCCGTCCAGGGCTGGCTCCAGCACCATCTGCTGGATGGTGGTGGGGCGGGTGAATCCCATCTCGGCCAAGGCCCGGTTGAGGGCTGGATTCAGGTCGAAATCATCAAAGGACTGGCTCATGGCAATACTCGGTCATTAAGGAAACGGCAGATTATAGGCGATTATGTCGTCGGCTCCTATGGGGACTGTGGCTTAGTCGCTATAATCGCCGACCATTTTCTGTGTAGCCGGCATATGGTGGGGGTCAGATGGGACGAAATAGTGGTTTTACCTTCAAACAGTTTCATATCGAGCACGACCGCTGCGCCATGAAGGTAGGCACGGATGGCATACTGCTAGGCGCCTGGGCACCGGTTGCCAACGCCCACCGGGTGCTTGACATTGGCACAGGCAGCGGCCTGATTGCACTGATGCTGGCCCAGCGCAGCCGATCCGACTGCCTCATCGACGGGGTGGAACTGGATAGGGATGCAGCGACACAGGCGCGCGCGAATGTGGCCGCCTCCCCCTGGACCTCACGGGTCAACATAGTGGAAAACGCCATTCAAGATTATCAGGCCACTCGCTACGATCTCATCGTCTCCAACCCGCCCTATTTCTCGGCAGGCCAGTCATTTAGCGATCCGGCCAGAGCGCTGGCCCGCCATACAGGGGCGCTCGGCAGCCGGGATCTACTGGCTGCGTGCCACCGTTTACTGAGCGCTGCCGGGCAGGTGGCGCTGGTGCTACCGACCGCCATGGCCGATGAAATTTTATGCATCTCGGCGGATTATGATCTGTATGGTGTTTGTTATACAGCTGTTATCACCAGAGTAGGTAAAGAGGCAAATCGTGTTTTATTGCTACTTGGCAGAGGATTAAGCAGGTGTGAGCAGGGTGAGATTGTGATCCATTCTGCTGATGGCGCCTATTCCGACAGATACATCCAACTGACCCACCCCTTCTATTTGAAGATGTAAATTTCGCCTTGAACTATTTTTTCACGCCATTATGCTGACTCTCAAACGAGCGCCCGCTCCAGACCAGCTCAAACCACTGGTTGTGATGAAAAAACACGCGGGGCTCTTTTTTTTACCCCCGAACAACGCCGGTCACTGACCAATAAAAAACTATAACAAGCAATAGTTTACAAGACAGACGAGGTTGAACTTGACGAAATCACTCACATTATCCGATGTACTCGGATTGGGCTTCATGACCTTTGCCTTCTATCTGGGCGCCGGTAACATCATTTTCCCGCCGCTGGCTGGCTACATGGCAGGCGAACACCTCTCCCTGGCCATGCTGGGCTTTTTGGTGACCGCCGTGGGCCTGCCCCTCATCACCATCCTCGCCGTCGCCAAGGCGGGTAATGGCTGGGCTGGCATGACCAAGCTGCTGCCTGCCGGTGTTGCTACCGCGCTGGCCGTTGCCATCTATATCATCATCGGCCCCGCCTTTGCTGCGCCCCGTACCGGTTTGGTTGCCTACGAGATGGGAATCAAGCCTTTCATCGGTGATATGGGTCAAGCCGGTCTGGCAGTCTATACCGTGATCTTCTTCGGTATCGCCATGTTGGTCTCCATGAACCGGGGCAAGCTGATGGATGCCGTCGGCAAGTACCTGACCCCGCTGTTGATGCTGCTGCTGCTGACCCTGGCCGTGGGTGTGTTCATCGCGCCACAAGGTACAATGCCAGCTGCGTCCGGTGACTACCAGAACGGCCCCTTCGTGAAAGGGATTCTGGAAGGCTACAACACCATGGACACCCTCGCGTCCCTGATGTTTGGCGCCCTGATCGTTGATCTACTGCGTCAGAAAGGCATCCACGACTACAAGAGCCAGTTCAAATATCTGGCCATCGCCGGCGTCATCTCAGCCATCGGTCTGTCCGTGGTCTATATCTCCCTGTTCCAGCTGGGTAACACAGCTGCCGGGGTAGCCACCGATGTCAGCAATGGCGGCGCCATCGTCAACGCCTATGTGTTGAGCCTGTTTGGCCAGCCGGGTCAGTTCATCCTGGCGGCCATCATCACTCTGGCCTGCTTCACCACAGCCGTGGGCCTCATCTCCGCCTGCTCCGACTTCTTCCATAACCTCACCGGTGTGGCTTACAAGAAGCTGGTTGTGCTGCTGGGCACCATCTGCGCCATCGTCGCCAACGTGGGCCTGAGCCAACTCATCAGCCTCTCCATTCCCGTGCTGGTTGCCATCTATCCGGTCGCCGTAGCCCTGGTGCTGGTCACCTTCCTGAAGGGTTACTTCGGTCGTCCTCGTCTGGTGTTCCGCTCCGTCTTGATGGTGGCATTCCTGTTCGGTTGCCTGGATGGTCTGGGCGCTGCCGGTATGAAGATGGATGCCTTCGCCTTCCTGCCGCTGTTTGACAAAGGGCTAGCCTGGTTGCTGCCAACCCTGCTTGCCTGTGGCCTTGGCATTGTGATGCGTTCCAATGATAAGCTGGCTGCCGAAGCCGCCTGACCACTCTCAAACCAGTAAAAAAGAGGCCAGCATATGCTGGCCTCTTTCATTTCTCTGATTTGTCATCGATTTCAAAGCAGGGGCTCTACCGGTTTGGGCCTGCCTTCCAGGCCATACCAGTGGGTCTCAATCCGACCGGCATGCCATTGTAAGGTGCCCCAGGGACTCTCTGCCTGCCAGCGTGGAAAGCTTACCACCACCTTGTTGTCATCGTACTTGTACAGCGAGGTGTTGATCTGGATATCAGACAGGGTGAGCAACAGTGCCCAACCAATGAAGAACCACTTCAGCGCTTTCCACATAAGGTTACTCGAAGCAGATTTCGATGGTGGCCCGGCCGTAATCTGACTCGAACGGCATCATAATCTTGGTGCCATCGGCTCTATGGGTGATGGTGTGGTTGGGACCGGAGACTATGATAGGGGTCGCCATGTCGAACTCGTAACCTTTCTCTCCCAGCATGCGCTTGGCACCACCGGTAACCATGTTGGTGATCTCACCCACCATGTCGGTCACTTCTTCATTGATGGTGGCGGGGGCCTCCCCCAGCATGCGACGCATGATCTCCAACGCCAACCCCTTCTCGAAGCTGATGGAAAGCGAGCCACGGGTCTGCGGACCCACCATGCCGATGAGGCCGGAGACATCGCCTCGCGCCAACTCATCCATCTTGCGCTTGGGCTTACCCGGTTTAAGATCCAACTGCGCCATGGTGGAGAGCACATTGAGCAGGGAAAGCAGGAACGGGTTTACAAAATCAGCCTTCATGTTGATGTCCTACGGTGGTCGTACAGCGAGCACATTGGCCATGTGCCTCTATTGTCTTATTGGTAATAGTAAAACCATGCTGATGGGCCTGCTCGGAAAACGCGCTGTCGATCGCCGTGTCATGGAGTTCGACCACCTCGCCACATCGGTCGCAGATCAGCAGTTGCATGGGATGAGCATGGTCAAAGTGACAACAGAATATGAAGGCGTTGAGCGACTCCACCTTGTGGGCAAAGCCCTGTTCGAGCAGAAAATCGAGTGCCCGATAGACTGTAGGCGGCTTGGCGTGAGCCTCTGTTTGCTGCAGCTGGGCTAACAAATCATAGGCGCTGATAGCATTGCCGTGGGCAGCCAGCAAAGTGAACACCTGACGCCGGGTAGGGGTGAAGCGGATCCCGCGTTGTTCGCAGAGTCGTTCGGCTCGTTGTAAAAGTTGGTCTTGATTCATGATCACGCAAATACCCTTTACTTATTAGTCGGATACTATCACAGGGCCCCCGGTGGCGCGGCGACAAAATTCATTTTCTGGGGCTACCTCACGTTGTGATAAAATCCGCCCCCTTTGTTTAGCCAACCCGGATGATTTTTATGCAGGCGCAGCGTTTTTCCATCGCCCCCATGCTGGATTGGTG
Source organism: Aeromonas sp. 1HA1 (assembly GCF_029237385.1). Lineage (NCBI taxonomy): Bacteria > Pseudomonadati > Pseudomonadota > Gammaproteobacteria > Aeromonadales > Aeromonadaceae > Aeromonas > Aeromonas sp. 1HA1. Next base: position 3,396 of record NZ_JAACGC010000045.1, on the reverse strand, counting down.
AGATTTTTTCTCTAGCCCTTACCAGGCGTGGCCTTCAATTTCCATGGGGCAGATATGGGGCAGGTGGCTGCCAAAACGGCTTTAATCAGGGGTTTTCTCAAGCCTTTCAGCTCTTCTTGTCTACTCTGCGAATATGTCCCAACAACTTTGTTCGTTAAAGACAAAAGTCAACATCATCAACAGGTTATGTTGATGTTGGTGGCCATTTTATTATACTCACTCCAGATCTTGTAGAGCGAATAGGAGGGAACATGGGTAGCAGCATCGTCATTCGGTTCTGCCTATGTGCCTTCCTTGAGCTGTTTGCTGTGCTGGCAGGAGCGTCTACCACCTGACCCAGACCACTGACAAAGACAAAAAATGAAAAAAGCCCGCGATTCGCGGGCTTGCCCTTCCAGAAGATTATCTTCGAGCCTCCATCTTCGTGATCGCAGTTAGCCTACGCACTTCTTTCTCTCTCTGCTGATCTATATAGCTGGCCAGGTCAGTCAGGTGCACCAGATAATCGCTCTTTTGGCTGGTTCTGAACGTCGGGATGGGTAACATCCCGGCATTTGCCCGCTGTCTGGCTGTTTGATATGACAGACCAAAATAGTCACTACAAATGTCTTTAAGCGGCACGACAGGTTTCTCGTATTGCGCCAAGAGCATAAAAACGGTTTGCATGCTGTCACCTCACAACAGAGTCGGTGGAACTGGGAAAACCGGGAAATCCATTAATCCACCTCCAGCTCGGTCAGGCCTCTCTTGATACGTTCTGGCCAGATGGCAAAATAGCGGGCCGATTTTTTCTCCTGTGCGACTTTGAGAGTCAATCTATCTAACTCATTGAATTGCAACCAATCTCTTTTTACTAATCGCAGCATCTGTGAGCGGTATTGAGGGCGCAAATTCAGCGCTTGTTTCAGCACGTCAGTTTTGACTAACCATTGCGACTCCCCTTGATACGTTCGACTGTAACCAACACTAGAGCTCAGTCGGCCTTCCAGGGGTCTTATATACGGACCCCAGCCCTGTATGGCTGCTTTCAGCATACAGAACAGCCGGTAATCCTCAGTGTCCAGACCATGACCGCGGTTTTTTAGCCATAGATTAAAACAGTGCTCAACAGCATTCACAGAATGGTGATCGAGCCACGGCAGGAGATTGAACTGGTTAGCCATGACCAATGCGGCCTCAACTAGGGCAAACCGACGAATTACCCGCATCACCTGGGGGCTAATATGGTAGCCCAAGAGAGTCTCGGCATTCTCCTTCATGAGTGCACAGCGATACGAGTGGTGCTGCAAAACCTTGCGAGTGAGTTCAGCTTCATCGTAGCCAGCTAGTCGATTTATCCATGCTGAAAACAGGGATCCATAGTAACGCTTGCAGCGTCGCTGCAATTCATCTGCCAGCAAATCTGGCCCATTGTGACCATGGAGCGCATCAAACACGCCGTGTTGACCAACAGCGGGTATTTCAACCACCCGACTCAGCTGTCCAGCCAGCGGTACTTTACCCAGTTGCGCCATATGCTCCTCCAGTGTCACCTCTCCGTTAGATAAGGCAATTGTTCGCCAAGGTTCGCCTATGGCCAGCTGGCCAGTTTCGTTGGCTCTAAGCTTGGGTCGACCGTTGCATATGGAGTAGACGGCAGTATCCACATCCTCGGCCCTTGCTTGAGATAATTCATCCAGAAAGAGGGGGACATCGTGGTGAAGTGCTGCGGCCGCAGCTAGACCATTCGCAGTACTCAACCATGTTCTCATGATCGATTCATCACCTAGCACTGACGTTGCGACCTTCAAGGCCGTAGATTTGCCTGACCCTGAATCACCATATATGTGGAAAATCGTGTTTTCGACACCTGAGCTGCTGAGCAGAGGTGCACTCAGAGCGGCTCCACAGCAAAAAATCAGCAGCGGATTACCAATGCAGACCTCGCCAATTTCTTCCTGCCACTGTTCCAGCGAGCCAGATGACCGCAGTTCCATATCCATCCCCTTGCGGAGCAGATACAACTTTGTGCGATCTCTGTGGGCGCTCCAGCCAGGAGTGACAAAACCTTCTTGATGCCACCCGGTTCGTTCAACACAGATCGCAGGTTCCGCACGTTGGATCTCATCGAGTAGATAACGCTGGATACGTGGCCAAGCGTGAGGGTTTAGCTCCAATGGATAGCCTGAGTCGAGCAGCATTTCCCGAACCTGCCTGCTGTTATCACCCTGGAGATTCCGAATGAGGACAATATCTTGCAACTGAACACCGTCCAGGTTCTTCCACTCCAGTAAAATGCCGTAGCTGCGTCTCTGATCTGAAGAGCGGGTTCGAGCCAGCACGTTGATATAACCCCCGAGCTTGACCCAGCGTTCGGATTCCCTGCATTCCAGTGCATCCGGCAGTAATCGAAATTCCATAAGCACCTCCTGTCAAATGTTCTTCAGATACAGCTGGATATCAGATAGCCTGAATCTGATTGAACGTCCGGTGGGGCCTAGCCTGATGGGGGCTGGTATGTTTCCAGATTTAACTAGACGTCGTATTGTTGATGGCGAAAGAGCCGTCAGCTCGACCACCTCAGCAACTGTTATCAATTTTTCTTGCGGTGTTTCAGCCATACATCCTCCTGATGCTTCATGTGTTGGCAGGAGCATTCTGCATGTTGTTTTCAGAAAACATCGTCGCTGGAAGTGCCTTTTTTGGGCGAATTTAAAAAACAATTTCCACTATAAAAACAGAGGGTTAAGATACAATCCCTCTTGATGCCGACTATTCCACCATTTATTGGCTATTACCGTATTATTTTTTGATTCGCTAATCTGACGGAAATTTCACATGTGAAATTTTTTGCGTCATCTTGGTCCGTAACCCAGAGTGAGTTCACAGACTGGTGTAATAGGTTAAAAAAATCCCCGGGCGATGACCGGGGACTTGTGTATAAGATATTTACATAAAGTGGTATCTAGTAGGACGGCTACTGCCTCAACTGACCGAAGCATTACCAAAAAGGTGAGCCTACGTACTCCCCGGTCTGTATGTCATAGCCATTGGAAACAAGCCGGATCGAACATTTTTTTCTGACTACATTGCCCGTAGCCTCGTTCTTTGGTGCAGCGAGCAAGCCATAGAACATCCCTCCAATAAGAGCTCCCTGCCAAGCAAACAAGGCCACCAGCCCCCAGAAGGCAAGGCCCACCCAGTAGTTCTTGTGGAGCAGATCAAGCAAGGGTTTGAGCCAGTAAACAACTGGGATGGCTAAAACGGCATAACACCAGCCAGTCACCTCAAGCCTGTCTCTTGATCAGATCTTGATCCCCGAAGCCATCATCTCTTTGGCGGCAATAAAGCCGTCCAGTTTACTTTGCAGTGTTTGCCAGCCTTCCCAGAGTGAGCTCCAGCCTGCAATCCCTGTTC
>NZ_JAACGC010000044.1:0-37531 GCF_029237385.1 Aeromonas sp. 1HA1 | reverse complement strand
ATCGATGTGGTTAAGGATGATGTCGTGATTGAACATGGCGGGCTGTCGCTCGGTATTCGTCGGTCAATTCAGACGATCATACTCAGAAAGCCGCGCCACGCCTCGCTCATATGAGGGGATGGCTAAGGGCCCAAGCAATTGAAAATAAATAAGTTTAAATTCAAATAAAACGACAAGAACGTCACAAAAACAAGAGGTACAACAATATCTCAAAATTTAGATCTCTTTGTCTAAATAAGAGCATGCGCCGGATCACATAACCACCATCTATTTCATGAGGGCTTGACGCATTGTTGTTAGGTTCAATGCAGCAACACCAACGACACCCTATCAAAAACGCTTTTAATAAAGGGACAATATATGCTCAGTCAAATTCAACGCTTTGGCGGAGCAATGTTTACTCCTGTACTACTGTTTCCATTTGCAGGTATGGTAGTGGGCATTGCAATCATGCTGAAAAACCCCATGTTCGTGGGAGAGTCGCTGGCCAACCCGCAAGGGTTGTTCTTTCAAATAGTCCATATTATTGAAGAGGGTGGCTGGACCGTATTCAGAAACATGCCACTTATATTTGCCATTGGCTTGCCCATAGGACTGGCAAATAAGGCGCAGGCACGAGCCTGTCTCTCCGTTTTGGTCAGCTTCATGACCTGGAACTATTTTATCAACGCCATGGGGATCACCTGGGGCAGTTATTTCGGGGTCGACTTCAGTCAGGATATGGGGGGTGAAAGTGGCCTCGCCATGGTGGCCGGGATCAAGACGCTGGATACCAGCATCATAGGTGCCATCGTCATCTCCGGCATAGTGACGGCGTTGCACAACCGCCTGTTTGACCGCCAGCTGCCGGTCTTCCTCGGCATCTTTCAGGGCAGCTCGTTTGTCACCATAGTCGCCTTCTTCGTGATGATCCCCTGCGCCTGGCTGACCCTGCTGGGGTGGCCCAAGGTACAGATGGGCATCGCCTCCCTGCAGGAGTTCATGCTGATCTCGGGCCCGCTCGGTGTCTGGGTCTATACCTTCCTAGAGCGAATTTTGATCCCGACCGGCCTGCATCACTTTATCTATGGCCCCTTTATCTTCGGCCCTGCGGCAGTGGAAGGTGGCATCCAGCTCTACTGGGCGCAGCATCTGCAGGAGTTCAGCCAGAGCACTCGCCCGCTGATTGAGCAGTTCCCTCAGGGTGGCTTTGCCCTGCATGGCAACTCGAAGATTTTCGGTGCCATGGGGATTGCCTTGGCCATCTACGCAACGGCAGCCAAAGAGAACAAGGCCAAGGTGGCAGGCCTGCTGATCCCGGCCACTCTGACCGCCATGCTGGTCGGCATCACAGAGCCGCTAGAGTTCACCTTCCTCTTCATCTCGCCGCTGCTGTTTGCCATCCACGCCCTGCTGGCCGCCACCATGGCCACCGTCATGTACCTGTTCGGTGTCGTCGGCAACATGGGCGGCGGCCTGCTCGACCAGTTCCTGCCGCAGAACTGGATCCCCATGTTCCACAACCATGCCAGCATGATGTTTACCCAGATAGCCATAGGCCTGGCGTTCACCGGGCTCTGGTTCCTGATATTCAAAAGCCTGATCCTGAAATTTAATTTGAAAACCCCGGGGCGGGAAGACAGCGAAATAAAGCTGTATTCCAAAGCGGATTATCAGGCAGCCAAACAACAACGAGGCAGTGATATTGCGACTCAAATTATCGAGGCACTCGGCGGCAGTAACAATATAAGGAGCCTGAATAATTGTGCCACCCGCTTAAGAATATCGCTGATACATGCCAGCCAGGCGGCGGCAGATGACATTTTCAAACAACTGGGCGCCCATGGTGTGGTTCGCCATGGCGACAGCATCCAAATTATTATCGGTCTGCATGTGCCTCAGGTACGTGAAAATATGGAATCGATAATGAACAACCCCACTCAATCCTCTTCTTTCGTAACGGAGTCATGATCATGAAAAAATTCTCTGTAGTCATCGCCGGCGGCGGCAGCACCTTTACTCCTGGTATCGTTCTGATGTTGCTGGAGAACCAGCATCGTTTCCCGCTCAAGGAGATCAAGTTCTACGACAACGACGGTGCCCGCCAGGAAGTCATCGCCGAGGCATGCAGGATCCTGCTCAAGGAGAAGGCACCCGAGATTGCCTTCAGCTACGGCACTGACCCCAAGGCAGCCTTCAGCGAGGTGGATTTTGTCATGGCCCACATCCGGGTCGGTAAATACCCGATGCGCGAGCTGGACGAGAAGATCCCCCTGCGTCACGGCGTGGTCGGTCAGGAGACCTGCGGCCCGGGCGGCATCGCTTACGGCATGCGCTCCATCGGCGGCGTGCTGGAGCTAGTCGATTACATGGAGCAGTACTCCCCCAACGCCTGGATGCTGAACTACTCCAACCCGGCAGCCATAGTGGCAGAGGCAACCCGTCGCCTGCGTCCCAACGCCAAGATCCTGAACATTTGTGACATGCCGATCGGGATCGAGGGGCGCATGGCCCAGATCGCCGGCCTCAAGTCGCGCAAGGAGATGAGAGTACGCTATTACGGCCTCAACCACTTCGGCTGGTGGACCCGTATCGAGGATCTGGCAGGCAACGACCTGATGCCGCAGATCAAGGAGCATGTCGCCCGCCACGGCTATGTGCCCGATCACGCCAGTCATGCCGAGGCAAGCTGGAACGATACCTTCGCCAAGGCCAGGGATGTGTGGGCGCTCGATCCGGATACCCTGCCCAACACCTACCTGAAGTACTACCTCTACCCGGACTATGTGGTCGCCCATGCCAACCCGGAGCATACCCGCGCCAATGAGGTGATGGAGCATCGCGAGAAACAGGTGTTCAGCGCCTGCCGTGCCATCGTCAAGGCGGGTCACTCAGCAGCGGGCGAGCTGGAGATAGACGAACACGCCTCTTATATAGTGGATCTGGCCACCGCCATCGCCTTCAACACCCAGGAGCGAATGCTGCTGATAGTCCCGAACCGGGGCGCCATCAGCAACTTCGACCCCGAAGCCATGGTCGAGATCCCCTGCCTGGTGGGCAGCAGCGGGCCGGAGCCCTTGCAGGTCGGCACTATCCCCCTGTTCCAGCAGGGCTTGATGGGCCAGCAGGTGGCGGTCGAGAAGCTGGTGGTGGAAGCCTGGGTCGAACGCTCCTACCAGAAGCTGTGGCAGGCGATCACCCTGTCCAAAACGGTGCCGAGCGCCTCGGTAGCGAAGGCCATCCTGGATGACCTGGTGGCCGCCAACAAGGATTACTGGCCGCCGCTGCAATAAATCGCCCATAAACAAAAACCCCCTCGGTGAACGAGGGGGTTTTTCGTGGTCCCAACGACTGCTGTTCGGTCAGCGCAGGGATTTGACCGAGCGACGAACGATCAGTTCGGGCTCTACCGTCATGGACTCGACTTCCAGCGCCTTGTTGCGGATCCGGCTCACCAGGTGCTTCACCGCCAGCAGGCCAAGCTCGGCCTTGGGATGACGAATGGTGGTGAGCGGCGGGCTGGAGAAGCGCGCCATTTCCACGTCGTCATAGCCGATGATGGAGATGTCGTCCGGCACCTTGACCCCGGCTTCCCAGGCGGCGCAGATGGCACCGATGGCCATGGGGTCGTCGAAGGCAAACACAGCCGTCGGGCGAGGCGTGAGGGCCAGGATGCGCTGCATGGCATCGAAGCCGCTCTGGCTCTCGTAATCCCCTTCGAAGATCTGCGCGTCTTTCAGGGTCAGGCCATGTTCGCCCAAGGCGTCGCGTACCCCATCCAGTCGCTGCTGGGTAGTCGGCTTGGCGATCTGGCCCGTGATGCAGACGATGTCCGTGTGTCCCTGCTCCAGCAGATGGCGCACGGCCAGACGCGCACCTATACGGGCGTTGTCGTTGATCACGTTGGCGAAATCGCACTCGGTTCCCCAATCCAGCACCACCTGCGGCACATTCTTGTGAATGCGCAGCATGTCACGCAGCGGGGTGTCGATATCGGTTCCCAGCACCAGCAGGCCGTCGACCCGCTTCTCCATCAGCATTCTCAGGTAATGCTGCTGGCGGGGCGGCTGGTTTTCGGTGTTGCACAGGATCAGGCTGTAACCCTGTTCGAAACAGTACGCTTCCACCCCCTGCACCACTTCAGCAAAGAAGGGGTTGGCACTGGTGGTGACCAGCATGCCTATGGTTTTGGTTGAGTTTATCTTGAGGCTGCGCGCTACCGAGTTGGGCGCGTAGTTGAGTTCTGCCACCGCCTCAAGCACTTTTTGGGTTGCATCTTCGCTGACCCGACGGGTGTGATTGAGTACATGTGAGACGGTGGAGATGGATACGCCTGCCCGTGAGGCGACATCCTTGATAGTGGCCATCTCTGTCTCCTGAATATCAAAAGCGGAACATTAGCAGATTTCCCAAATAAAGGCTTGGTTTTAACAGGCACTGCCGATGAATTGTCAATGCAGGCTAATCTAGGTGCTCCTTTCTATTTGCGCAAACGGATTTTGGTCAAAACGGGAGCAGTGTCAGAGTAAAATATCATCAGTTTTTTCATCTACCATCTGTCACCAGCACACCTTGTTATGAAGATGTTAACTCCACAGGTCAGTATTAACGTCTAAAAAATAATTTCAAATCAGCTATTTGCTTCAAAAAAGCACTATTTCACCCGCTCTGGTTAGTATCTTTAACAGCTTGTTATTGCCCAGCGAGGAATGATAGAACCATAACTATTACCGGACTGGCGGGATCTCGGTCCGGAATGGCACACGGGCAATGAAACAATCCACTGATTAAGGGACGAATCGATGAATAAGTTGAGCAAAATGGCAGTCAGGGCAGCGGTTTCTATGGCTCTGTTCGGATCGGTATCACAGGCCCAGGCGGCTGACACCATCAAGATCGGCATTGCCGGTCCGGTCACCGGCGCGGTCGCCCAGTATGGTGACATGCAGTTCACCGGCGGCAAGATGGCGGTCGAGCAAATCAACAAGGCTGGCGGCATCAATGGCAAGCAGATCGAAGCCATCATCTATGACGACGCCTGCGATCCCAAGCAGGCCGTGGCGGTCGCCAACAAGGTGATCAACGACGGTGTCAAGTTCGTGGTCGGCCACCTCTGCTCAGACAACACCCTGCCCGCCTCCGACATCTATGAAGATGAAGGCGTGCTGATGATCACCCCCGCCTCCACCAACCCCAAGATCACCGAGCGCGGCTATCAGCTGGTGCTGCGCACCATAGGTCTGGACAGCGACCAGGGCCCGACCGCCGCCAAGTACATCATCGATCAGGTCAAGCCCAAGCGCGTGGCCATTATCCACGACAAGAAACAGTACGGTGAAGGCATCGCCACCAGCGTGAAGACATCTCTGGACAAGGCTGGCGTGAAAGTGGTGGCGTTTGAAGGCGTCACGGCCGGTGACAAGGACTTCTCCGCCCTGATCGCCAAGCTGCAGAAAGAGAACGTCGATTTCGTCTACTACGGCGGCTACCACCCTGAGCTGGGTCTGATCCTGCGTCAGGCAGGGGAGAAGGGGCTGAAAGCCAAGTTCATGGGTCCGGAAGGGGTAGGCAACAAGGACATCTCCGCCATCGGTGGCCCGGCTTCCGAAGGTCTGCTGGTAACCCTGCCGAACAAGTACGATCTGGTGCCGACCAACGCCCCGCTGGTGGCGGCGTTCAAGGCCAAGGGTCAGGACTCTTCCGGTCCCTTCGTGTGGACTACCTATGCTGCGGTGCAGACCCTGGCGGCCGGTATTGCCAAGGCGGGTGAGGATGACCCGGCTGCGGTCGCTGCCGCCATCAAGGCCACACCGATCGATACCGTCATGGGCACCCTGAGCTGGGCGCCGAGTGGTGACCTGAAAGGCTTTGAATTCGGTGTGTTCCAGTGGCACGCCGACGGTACCTCCACCCAAGTCAAATAATCTGCCGGTCGGGGTGACATGAGTCACCCCTCTTTTCTTTGCGGGCAAGCACAGGGATCGCAGTATGTCCGAACACCTCCTTTACCTGGTTCAGCAGCTGCTGAACGGGTTAACCATAGGTAGCACCTATGCGTTGATCGCCATTGGCTACACCATGGTCTATGGCATCATCGGCATGATCAACTTCGCTCACGGCGAGGTTTACATGATTGGTTCCTATGTCGCGTTTATGGTGATGGCCGGGCTCATGATGATGGGCATCGACAGCACCTTCCTGCTGCTGGGAGGCGCCTTCCTGGTCAGCATTATCATCACGGGAACCTATGGCTGGACCATAGAGCGGGTCGCCTATCGCCCGCTGCGGGGTGGCAACCGCCTCATCCCCCTCATCTCCGCCATCGGCATGTCGATCTTCTTGCAGAACATGATGCGAATGGCGCAGGGCTCGCGTGATATCGCCATGCCTACCCTGATCTCCGGGGGCTGGACCCTGGGCGCCGGGGACGGCTTCCAGGCCAGCCTCTCCTACATGCAGCTCATCATCTTCGTGGTGACCTTCATCACCATGCTGGTACTGACCCAGTTCATCGGCCGCTCCCGCATGGGCCGTGCCTGCCGCGCCTGTTCGGAAGATATCAAGATGGCCAACCTGCTGGGGATAGATACCCACGTGGTCATCTCCATCACCTTCGTGCTGGGGGCCACCCTGGCCGCCGTCGCGGGCGTGCTGCTCGGCATGTATTACGGCGTCATCAACCCCTACCTCGGCTTTATGGCTGGCCTGAAGGCCTTCACTGCAGCGGTATTGGGTGGCATAGGCAGCATTCCCGGCGCCGTGCTTGGCGGCCTGCTGCTGGGGGTGGTGGAAGCACTCACCGCCGGTTATCTCAGCACCGAGTACAAGGACGTGATGGCCTTCGTCCTGCTGATCGGCGTCTTGCTGTTCATGCCCACCGGCATTCTGGGTCGCCCGGAGGTCGAAAAAGTATGATAAAACCTCAATGTATTCATGCACCTGTCTCCTGTCTGATGCGGCTCTTCATGTCCATCAGCGACATTCTCGGCCGACCGGAAGGGGAGAAAGACTGATGAAAAGCCAATTCATTCACGCTTGCATCGCCAGCCTGGTATTGCTGGTGCTCTCCTTCTGGTTGCTCGGTTTCAAGCTCGAGACCGACGGCACCCGTTTGCTGGTCATCAGCCGCCTCGACGTGTCACTGGCCTGGCTGGTGGGCGGTGCCGCCCTGGTATTCTGGTTCCAGATGTTGCGCGGCCAGATCAGCCGGCTGTTCAACGGCTCCATCAGCGGCTTCTCCATCGGCTTCAACAAGCTGGTGCTGCCAAGCCCGGAAGAGGCACCAAAGCTCTATAACCTCACCGCCGTGCTGGTGCTGCTGTTTGCGGTCAGCTGGCCCTTCATGGCCTCGCGAGGCGCCATCGATCTCGCCACCCTCACCCTGATCTACATCATGCTGGGACTGGGGCTGAACGTGGTGGTGGGCCTGGCCGGTCTGCTCGATCTGGGCTATGTCGGCTTCTACGCGGTCGGCGCCTACAGCTATGCCCTGCTCAACACCTATTTCGGGCTGAGCTTCTGGGAGTGTCTGCCCATCGCGGGCCTGATGGCGGCTACCTTCGGCTTCCTGCTCGGCTTTCCTGTGTTGCGGCTGCGGGGAGATTACCTAGCCATCGTCACCCTGGGCTTTGGCGAGATCATTCGCATTCTGCTCAACAACATGACCAGCCTCACCGGCGGCCCGAACGGCATCTCCGGCATTCCCAAACCGACGCTCGGTGGCCTGGAGTTCAACCGCACCGTCAAGGACGGTGGCTTTGGCACCTTCCACGACTTCTTCGGCATCGCCTACAACGCCAACCACAAGGTGATCTTCCTCTACCTGATGGCGCTGGTGCTGGTGGTGGCCACCCTGTTCGTCATCAACCGGTTGCTGCGCATGCCGCTGGGCCGCGCCTGGGAAGCACTGCGGGAGGACGAAATCGCCTGCAAGTCACTGGGGCTCAACCCCACCATCATCAAGCTGACCGCCTTCACCATTGGCGCCACCTTTGCCGGTTTCGCCGGTAGCTTCTTCGCCTCGCGCCAGGGCTTTATCAGCCCGGAATCCTTCGTCTTTATCGAGTCGGCCATCGTCCTTGCGATTGTGGTGCTGGGGGGCATGGGCTCCCAGATCGGGGTGGTGCTGGCCGCTATCGTGATGACGGTGCTGCCGGAGCTGGCCCGTGAATTCAACGAGTACCGCATGCTGATGTTCGGGCTGCTGATGGTGTTCATGATGATCTGGCGACCACAGGGACTGCTGCCGATGACCAGACCTCACCTGGAGCTACAGAAATGAGCACTCATCAGAAGTTGTTGGACGTCTCTGATCTGTCGATGCGCTTCGGTGGGCTGCTCGCAGTCAACGGCGTCAAGCTGGACATAGACAAAGGGGAGGTGATCTCCATCATTGGCCCCAATGGCGCGGGCAAGACGACCGTCTTCAACTGCCTGACCGGCTTCTATCGCCCGAGCGGCGGCGTTATTCGCTACAAGGGTGAGGAGATCCAGGGGCTGCCCGGTCACCTCATCGCCCGCAAGGGGATAGTACGCACCTTCCAGCATGTGCGGCTGTTCAAGGAGATGACGGCGGTGGAGAACCTGCTGGTGGCCCAGCATCGCCACCTCAACACCAGTTTCATCGCCGGCCTGTTCAAGACCCCGGCCTTTCGCCGTGCCGAGCAGGAGGGGCTGGAACACGCCGCCTTCTGGCTGGAAAAAGTGGGCCTCAAGGATCTCTCCAATCGCACCGCCGGCAACCTGGCCTATGGCCAGCAACGCCGGCTCGAAATCGCCCGCTGCATGGCAACCCGGCCCGATCTGCTGATGCTGGACGAGCCAGCCGCCGGCCTCAACCCGCACGAAACCGATGAGCTGAACGAGCTGATCATCAACCTGCGGGACGAATTTGGCGTCTCTGTGCTGCTTATCGAACACGACATGAAGCTGGTGATGGGCATCTCCAACCGCATTTTCGTGGTCAATCAGGGCACCCCGCTGGCCCACGGCAAGCCGGATGAGATCCGCAACAATCCGGCCGTGATCAAGGCCTATCTGGGCGAATCGTAGGACCCAAGGAGTCACGATGTTAGAACTTCGCAACGTATCGACCCACTACGGCAAGATCCAGGCACTACATGACGTCAGCGTTGAGGTGAAAGAGGGGGAAATCGTCACCCTGATCGGCGCCAACGGCGCCGGTAAGACCACCTTGCTGATGACCCTGTGCGGCGAGCCCAAGCCCAGCAGCGGCAGCATCTGGTTCGAGGGGGAGCAGATAAGCTCCCTCACCACGGCCCGCATCATGCGCAAGGACATCGCCGTGGTGCCGGAGGGGCGTCGCATCTTCGCCCGCCTGACGGTGCAGGAGAACCTGCTGATGGGTGCCTTCTTCGTCGACAAGGCCGAACAGCATGGGCTGCTGGATCAGGTGTTCACTCTGTTCCCGCGGCTGCACGAACGGCTGGAGCAGCGGGCCGGCACCATGTCAGGCGGCGAACAGCAGATGCTGGCCATCGGCCGCGCCCTGATGAGCAAGCCGCGCCTGCTGCTGCTGGATGAACCCTCACTGGGGCTGGCCCCCATCGTCATCCAGCAGATCTTCGACACCATAGAGCAGCTGCGCCAGAAGGGAATGACCATCTTCCTGGTGGAGCAGAACGCCAACCAGGCACTCAAGCTGGCCGATCGGGGCTATGTGCTGGAGAACGGCCATGTGGTACTGCATGACACAGGCGCAGCCCTGCTCGCCAACCCGGCCGTGCGGCAGGCTTATCTCGGCGGCTGACAGGCGTGTCGACGTTCACCATAATGACAAGGGAGCCGCTGGCTCCCTTATCTTTTGTGGGGTTAGTTTGCGCCCCGGCTTGCGGTACACTGACCGGTAATCAACCTATTCGCAGGACCTCTCAATGGACCAGTTTGCCCATATCAGTGCCCATGATGCCCACCAGAAGCTCAGCGCTGGTGAAGCCCGCCTCGTGGATATTCGCGATCCGCAATCCTTCGAGGCTGCCCACGCGGTCGGCGCCTTCCACCTCACCAATGGCACCCTGGTGCGCTTCATGGATGAGGTGGATTTCGATACCCCCGTGATAGTGATCTGCTATCACGGCAACAGCAGCCAGGGGGCAGCCCAGTATCTGCTGCAACAGGGCTATGACCAGGTCTACAGCCTGGATGGCGGCTTCGAGGCGTGGCGCAAAGCATTCCCCGTTCAGGCAGGCGACGCATGACAGGGGCGGGCAAGTCTTCCTCAACCGGCATGATCCAGCTGCTGGTGCTCGATAACGCCCGCATGGCCCAGGCGCTGGTGGACTACCTTGCGACGCTGGGCATCTCCTGCGAGCTGACCCAGTCCGAGCTCGGCGTCTCGGTCTGGCTGGCGGACGAGCAGCGCCTCGCCCAGGCCCAGCTGGAGGTGAAGCGCTTCCTGGCCGAGCCGACCCATCCGCGCTACATGGAGGCCTCCTGGCAATCAGGCAGCGCCGATGCCCGCATCGACTACAGCAAGGGAATGACGGATCCCATCACCGACTTCCTCCATCAGGCGGGGCCGCTGACCCTGGTGGTGATCATTGCCTGTCTGGCCATCTATGCGCTGAATGCCATCGGCCTGCCGATCTTTGACGAGCTGGCGTTCCACCTGACCATGGCCCAGTTTACCGACTGGCAGGCGTGGCGTTACTTCACCCCGGCTTTTATCCACTTCTCGGTGCTGCACCTGGTGTTCAACCTGCTGTGGTGGTGGTATCTGGGGGGCCAGATAGAGCAGCGCCTCGGCAGCGGCAAGCTGCTGATCCTGCTGCTGGTGGGGGCTGCCCTGCCCAACATCGCCGAGTTCTTCGTCAGTGGCCCGCGGTTTGGCGGCCTCTCCGGCGTTGTCTATGCCCTGCTCGGCTACTGCTGGCTGCGCGGCAAGCTGCAACCGGCCTGCGGCCTCACTCTGCCACCGGCGCTGATGGGTTTCATGCTGTTCTGGCTGGTGCTCGGTTTCTTCGACTTGCTCGGCACCAGCACGGCCAACATGGCTCATCTGGTGGGTCTGCTGGTCGGTCTGCTGCAAGGCTGGCTGGACAGAAACCACCAGCCAGCCTGACGGTTTGCCCTGCCCCAGTCGCAGAAACGAAAACGCCGCCCCGAAGGGCGGCGTTCTTATTAGCCGACTGGCTTACTGCTTGAGCAAGCTGCCATTGGTCACCTGGACCAGGGTACCGCCACTCATGAAGAAGCTGCCAAATTGTGACTGCATCTCTGTGGTGACGTCACCGCTCGGGTCGAAGTTCTCGTCCGGTGCCAGCAGCGAGCTGTGACCACCGGCCACGAAGCGGGCCGCGTTGCGGCTGGCCGCGCCGGTGGCGGTCAGGGGCTGCAGTGCCAGCACCTTGAACAACGGCTCGGTACCACCCAGCGGCGCGGACGCAATGCTGTTCGGGATCACCTGATCCGATAGGCTCAGCGCACCGTCACCCACGATCTCGGTGGCAAACAGCGGGAAGTCCGCCTTGATGCCGCGACCGAGGTTGATCGGGTCAGCCGAATCCAGCAGCGATTGAGCCGCGAAGCTGTAGCTCTGCAGCGTGCTGGCTGCGGTCGCCTGAGTGGCCGCGTCCAGGCTCGGCAGGAACTCGTTGACGAAGCAGGTCGGCACCGCCGTTTGGCAGTTGGGAGCATAGGCGGCGAAACCGGCCTTCAGCTCGGCACTGCCGCCGGTCAGCACGCCCATCTTGATGGTCGGGCCGAAGGCCGGCGAGTTCAGCAACAGCGGCGCTATGCCGCCACCCGGCATGGCCAGGCCACCGGTGTCGAACTTGAACAGGGCATCCGCCTGCGCGTTGCCTATGGGCTGGTTGGCTACTGCCAGCAGATTGGCTCCGGCAATGGCCCCCAGCGAGTGGCCGAGGAAATGCACCTTGAGGCTGCCGGCCGTCCCGATGGCCCCTTGGGCGTTGGCCAGGCCAACCGCCAGACGCAGGCCCAGCAGATCCGCCACGCTCTGTTTCAGGTTGTCCCGCGCCACAGTCAGGTAGCTCAGGTTCAGGTACGGCATCGGATTGTCGGAGGTGGTGACGGTATCCGTGCTGCCACTTAGGGCATAGCCACGCTCACCGTGCAGCGGATGATCGATCACCACTACAGCCACCTTTTTACTTACCCCCATGCCCGCGCCGATCTGGCCCAGTGCCAGCGCATAGGAGTCCTCTTTGATGGAGGTGACGCCGTGCTGATAGATGATCACATCTGTGATGGTCTTCAGGTCATTGGTTGCGGCAAATATCCGCATCGGCACGGATTGCACCTCTTCCAGCATCGGCAGCGGGTTGAAGCGACCGATATTGCGCTCGGCATCCAGCGGCTTGCCGCCGGAAGTGAGCGTCACCCCGATCAGCTTGCTCGCCTCGGCCAGCAGCTCGCTCTGGCGGGTCGGATCGGCAATCAGCTCACCCAGCAGGGCCGGATCCACGCCCGCCCCCACCAGCCCGGCGATCACTTCGCTGTCAGACGCTTTCAGCGCATTGGCGATGGCGTACAGGCTGGGGATGGCACCGTGCCAGGACTGGGTCTTGGCCTTGTCCCATGAACCGGCGGTCGCTGGGGTAGAGAGGAAGTAAGGGAGCTTGACGCTACCGGTGTAGACCTGCGTCATGCCGGCGATGCCGGTCAGCGTCGGGCTGGCGGCAACGGCGGCGGCAATGGCACCCTTCTGCTCCTGCGGCAGGAACTGCTCATTGTCCAGCTGGGTCAGGAAGGTGTTGCTGCCGGTCACGGCCAGGGTATAGGTGCCGGGCAGGCTGGTGTTGCCCAGGGCATCCTGTTTCCACAGCGATGCGGCGTCCAGAGTCGGGCTCTTCAGCACGGAAGCGGCGGCACTCTTCACCGCCACCAGCACATCGGCGCCGGATTGGGTACCGAACCAGTCGGAGAAGATCACATGGTCCGTGGCGATGCCGGTCGCGGCCTTGAACAGCCCTTCCTGCAGCGCGATCAGACCGTTGATGGTCTGCTCCTGGGCATTGCTGCCGGCGTTGTTCTTGTAGTTGCCGTAGTCACTGCCTGCCTTGAGGGCATCGCCGCGACTGTCTTTCAGCGAATCAGTGGCCACTATCATGTAATAGGAGGAGGGGTTCAACGGCTTGAGCGGAACCAGGTTCAGCTTGCCGGCCGAGGCGGCCACCACGAAGTCCACACCGTAGGTCAGCACCGTCTTCACGCCGCTCGGGCGCAGCGCCGTGCTGTCGAAGGTCAACTCCAGCAGGTAGAGCGGAGCCACTGAAGCGCCAAACTCGGCCGCCGTCGGTGCCTGAACCGTGATGCCGGAGGAGGTAACAGGCACGATCTGGATAGCCTGGGTCGTAGACCAACCATCCAGCGTCGACATGGCGGAAACAGGGTTGGAGAGATCTGCGGTCTCGGTGGAGAATTTCAGGGTACCATCGCTGGCCCGGGCCGCCAGGGCACTGGGGCGCACTGCGTTGGAACCGGTCAACAGATAGTCGAGATAGCTTGAAGTGTCGCCTTTGTTATCATCACTGCCACCACAGCCAGCCAACAGGGCACTGACAACTGCGGCATAAATTAGCTTCTTTTTCATATCCTTATCTCTTTTTAGTTGTTATCCATGATGTGCTGACGGGGTAGGGTGAAAACCCGACCGAACCATATTAACAGCAACGCAACATTTTTTAAGCGTCTGGTCGGTCATCTGATCTGCTTTTTTTGTGTACAACATCAAGGAATTGGAATAGAAACGGGACCCGATAGGTTAACAGCTTCACTCCGGATACCAGACCCGACCAGCAACGCCCCCAGCTCCTGATGGCAAAAAGCCACCCCGATCTCGGCAAAGCGGCTTAATTGTCGGTAGAATGTCGCCATTGCTTAAGGAGAACCACATGATCGACCCGAAGAAACTGGAAGAGATCGCCAAACAGGTGCACAACTCCCTGCCGCCCGGCATTCGCAGCATGGGTGAAGAGGTGGAAAAGAAGATCCGTCAGGTATTGCAGTCCCAGCTCAACAAGCTGGATCTGGTCAGTCGCGAGGAGTTTGACGTGCAGACCAAGGTGCTGCTGCGCACCCGCGAGAAGCTGACCGCCCTCGAGGCCAAGCTGACGCAGCTGGAACAGCAGCTCGGTGCCAAAGGCGAGTAACACGCTGACACCGCCGGCTCGCACGGCGCATAAAACAAACCCCAGCCAGGCTGGGGTTTGTTGTTTCTGAAGCTCGAGCGCCATCGGCCGTCATATACGACTGACACCGCTTTGATGCCTACCGATTCGCACGCTCAACTCAGATGAACTCGTAGGCATCGCCGAAGATGCGCTCAGGCTCGGCACCGAGGATCTTGAACTCCTCTCGCGCCGCTCCAGCCATCTCGAAACGGCCAGCCACATAGATGTCGTAGTCATGCAGACTGACGAAGTCATCCATGATGGCCTTGTGCACCAGACCCGTCTTGCCGGTCCAGTCGCTTTCCGGCTCCTGCACCACAGGGATGAAGGTCAGCGGTGCATAGTCGCGCTCCCACTGCTGCATCTGCTCCTGTTCATAGAGCCAGTGCGCCTGGCGCACCCCCCAGTAGACGAAGACGGGGCGCTTGCTGCCGGTGTCTATCAGGAACTCCAGAATGGAACGGGCATAGGAAAAACCGGTGCCCCCCGCCATCAGGATCAACGGACGGGGCGACTCTTCCCGCAGGAAGGCCTTGCCTGCCGCCAGTTCGATCTCTATCTCTCCCTGCTCGCGCATGCGGGCCAGCACCTGACCTGCATAAGCGTTCTCGGGGGTGGCGCCGATCTGCAGCTCCAGTACCCCAGGGCGGGTCGGTGAGTTGGCGATGGAGAAGGGGCGTTTGTCCGAATCGCTCATCACCACCAGCAGATACTGGCCCGGCTTGAAGCTGACCGCTTGCTGCGGCGTCAGGGCCACGTGCCAGATGGTGTCGACATATTCGCGCAGTTCCTCTACGCGGCACTTGATACGTTGCATTCTTATCCTTGTGACGGGCTCGCTCGGCCCGCTTTCGCTCATTGATTCACTGTAGATTCACGACCAGTGCAGCTGGTCAGGTTTCCCGAGCATACCCAATTCCGCCCGGAGATCATCAACCTTTTGTACCCGAACGGCGGTAGCAGCACGGATCCTCTGGCTGGCCGGGCTGGGTCGACCCGGCCCGCGTGATATAAATCCCAGGCAACCAGGCCTAGCCGAGAATAGCCAGCTCATCCCAGATGGCATCCACCTTCTGCTTCACTGCCTCGTCCTGGACTATGGGTTGCCCCCACTCGCGGTTGCTCTCCCCCGGCCACTTGTTGGTGGCATCCAGCCCCATCTTGGAGCCAAGGCCGGAGACAGGCGAAGCGAAGTCGAGGTAGTCGATCGGGGTGTGTTCGATCAGGGTGGTATCCCGGGCAGGGTCCATCCGGGTGGTGATGGCCCAGATCACATCCTTCCAGTCGCGGGCGTTGATGTCGTCATCGCAGACGATCACGAACTTGGTGTACATGAACTGGCGCAGGAAAGACCAGACCCCCAGCATCACCCGCTTGGCATGGCCCGGGTAACGCTTCTTGATAGTCACCACCGCCATCCGGTAAGAACAGCCTTCCGGCGGCAGGTAGAAATCCACTATTTCGGGGAACTGCTTCTGCAACAGCGGCACGAACACCTCGTTCAATGCCACGCCGAGCACCGCCGGCTCATCGGGCGGACGGCCTGTGTAGGTGCTGTGGTAGATGGCATCACGGCGCATCGTCATGTGAGTGATGGTGAAGACCGGGAACTCGTCCACCTCGTTGTAGTAACCGGTGTGATCCCCGTAAGGCCCCTCGGGCGCCATCTCCCCCGGCTCCAGATACCCCTCCAGCACGATTTCGGCGCTGGCGGGCACCTCCAGCTCACAGCTCAGCGCCTTCACCACTTCGGTGCGGCTGCCCCGCAGCAAGCCCGCGAAAGCATATTCGGAGAGACTGTCCGGCACCGGTGTCACTGCGCCGAGTATGGTCGCAGGATCGGCGCCCAGCGCCACCACCACGGGGAAGCGCTCGCCCGGGTGGGCTTCCTGCCACTCGCGAAAATCGATGGCGCCACCGCGGTGATCCAGCCAGCGCATGATCAGCTTGTTCTTGCCGATCTTCTGCTGGCGGTAGATGCCGAGGTTCTGCCGTTTCTTATAGGGACCGCGGGTGATGGTGAGGCCCCAGGTGACCAGGGGCGCCACATCACCGGGCCAGCAGTGCTGGATCGGGATCTGGTCCAGATCGACCGCCTCCCCTTCCAGCACCACCTGCTGGCAAGGGGCGGAGGAGAGCCGCTTGGTCGGCATATTGAGCACCTGCTTGAAGATGGGCAGCTTCTCCATCAGCTCCTTGAGACCGCGCGGCGGCTCGGGCTCCTTCAGGTAGGAGAGCCAGGTCCCCACCTGACGCAGGGCGCCGACGTTGGGCTGGCCCATGCCCATGGCGACCCGATCCGGGGTGCCGAACAGGTTGGTCAGCACCGGCATGCGGTAACCTTTGGGATTTTCGAACAGCAGGGCCGGGCCACCCGCACGCAGGGTGCGATCGCTGATCTCCGTCATCTCCAGATAGGGATCTATCTCGCGGGTGATGCGCTTGAGTTGTCCGTTTTGTTCCAGCTGCGCGATGAAATCACGCAAATCCTTGTATTTCATGCAGGTACCCTGTGTTCAGGCGATGCCGCATTATAACCCCGGCGAAGCGACGGGTGTACCCGTATCGGGCAGCATCACAGGACTGGCATGGCGCTTTTCCTGCTGGGTGAGCCGATCGGCGAGCTGGGCCAGCAGCCTGGGTTCATCCATCTGCAACAGCAGACTGGCCACCTGACCGCTGTACTGACGTTTGCCAAGTTTGGCCAGCAGGAACTTCTGCGCCGAGTCGGGCAGGGGTGAGAGCTGGCTGAGTTGTTGCAGGGCGGGCAATGTCAAACGACTGTTGCGGCTGGCGGCGATGAGCAGGTCGCTCGCCGTCTGCCCCTGATGAAAACGGGCCACGCTCATGAGGGCAGCGATGCTGTCGTGATCCACCGGCTGGTGCCACAGCTTCTGATAGAGGGCGGTATCGCCAGTGCGCTCGACCAGCTGTCGCAGCAGCTGATTGTCGGGCAGGAAGATGCTCATGGCGGCCAGCTTGCGCGCCTCGCGCTGCAAGACAAAACGCGGCTGCCGCTCGAGGACTGCCAGCAACGCCTGCTGCTGCAAGGCCAGGTCCCGGTTGCGGCTGTTGTAGATCTGTTTGAATTCGAAGCTGTTCTGCTCCAGCAGCTGGCGGTAGTTGTCCTGCCAGACCTGTTGCTGCCAGCGGCTCAGTACCAGCCGCGCCGCAGCGGCAAAATCATAGGCAGGCTGCTGGACCAGGAAACCGTCCATCTCCTTCTC
Source organism: Aeromonas sp. 1HA1 (assembly GCF_029237385.1). Taxonomy (NCBI): domain Bacteria; kingdom Pseudomonadati; phylum Pseudomonadota; class Gammaproteobacteria; order Aeromonadales; family Aeromonadaceae; genus Aeromonas; species Aeromonas sp. 1HA1. Next base: position 20,172 of record NZ_JAACGC010000044.1, on the reverse strand, counting down.
CACCAGCCAACGGGGTGCCTTCACCGACTGGGCACGCACCCACAGCAGCAGTTCGGGGGAGCTTGCGCTGGGGCTGGCATCCAGGGTGGTAAGTAGCCGGCACAGCAGGTATTCCCGCTGGCCCACGGCCAGCGAGTCCAACAGCGAGTCCATGGCAGCAAACTGCCCCTGCTGTAGACGGCTGCCCAGATAATCGAGATGGCCCTGCAGCCCTTCATCGGCGACCAGCTCGGATCTGGGCACCGAGGGGGGGGCAGCATGCACCGGCATGCCCATCAGCCAACCGAGTCCTATCAGAAGTACCAGCTTCATGACGTCCCTGTCCTTGTGACATCGAGGTTTCATACTACTCAAGCGACCGGAAAATAGATAAACAAAAACCGCGACCTAAGCCGCGGTTTCGTCATTGTCCGACCAGATTACTTCTGTTGACGCCGCATGGAGTCAAAGAATTCGTCGTTGGTCTTGGTGGCAGCCAACTTGTCGATCAGGAACTCGATGCTGTCGATCTCACCCATGGGGTGAATGATCTTGCGCAGGATCCACATCTTCTGCAGCTCGTCACCGGTCGTCAGCAACTCTTCCTTCCGGGTACCGGAGCGGGTGATGTCGATGGCCGGGTAAACGCGCTTCTCGGCAATTTTGCGCGAGAGGTGCAGTTCCATGTTGCCGGTCCCCTTGAACTCTTCGTAGATAACCTCGTCCATCTTGGAACCGGTATCAACCAGCGCGGTCGCTATGATGGTCAGGCTGCCGCCTTCCTCAACATTACGCGCGGCGCCGAAGAAGCGCTTGGGTCTGTGCAGGGCGTTGGCGTCCACACCACCGGTCAGTACCTTGCCGGATGAGGGTATGACGGTGTTGTAAGCACGGGCCAGACGGGTGATGGAGTCCAGCAGTATGACCACATCCTTCTTGTGCTCGACCAGGCGCTTGGCCTTCTCGATCACCATCTCGGCGACCTGGACGTGACGGGATGCCGGCTCGTCGAAGGTGGAAGCGATCACTTCACCCTTCACCATGCGCTGCATCTCGGTCACTTCTTCCGGGCGTTCGTCGATCAGCAGGACGATCAGTTCACAGTCCGGGTGGTTGTAGGCGATGCTCTGGGCGATGTTCTGCAGCAGCATGGTCTTACCGGCCTTGGGCGGCGCCACGATCAGGCCGCGCTGGCCTTTACCGATGGGGGAAGCCAGGTCCAGCACGCGGGCAGTGATATCTTCTGTCGAACCATTGCCCCGTTCCATGCGCAGACGCTCGTTGGCATGCAGGGGAGTCAGGTTTTCGAACAGGATCTTGTTGCGGGCGTTTTCCGGACGGTCGTAGTTGACCTCGTTGACCTTGAGCAGCGCGAAATAACGTTCGCCCTCTTTCGGTGGCCGGATCTTGCCGGAGATGGTATCGCCGGTACGCAAGTTGAAGCGGCGGATCTGGCTCGGGGAGACATAGATATCGTCCGGGCCTGCCAGATAGGAGCCGTCTGCACTGCGCAGGAAGCCAAAACCATCGGTCAGGATTTCCAGCACACCGTCGCCAAAGATATCCTCACCACCCTTGGCATGCGCCTTGAGGATCGCGAAAATAATATCTTTCTTGTGCGCCCGAGCCAGATTTTCTAACCCCATGGATTCGCCAAGCTTGACCAGCTCGGACACAGGAGTGTTCTTTAATTCAGTCAGATTCATAGTGGTGAAAGTCTGTAAGCAAGGATTGAAATGAGGAGACAGTCTGCTGGATTGATGCTGATCGGATTTGATTTGCCGGGCTGTTGTTAAGCAAAGAGTCAGGCAAAAAGGTTAGCAAACGAACGATAAACTAGCACCAATCGGGACGAGCGTCTAGGTGATAAAATACAAGGAGCGCATTATTGCAATGCGCTCCTTTTTGATTATTACAGGTTACCGTCCAGAAACTCTTTCAGCTGAGTCTTGGACAGGGCACCGACCTTGGTCGCAGCCACTTCGCCATTCTTGAACAGCAAGAGGGTCGGAATACCGCGAATCCCATACTTGGGCGGAGTGTCGGCGTTATGGTCGATGTTCAATTTCGCCACTGTCACACGACCGGCATACTCTTGGGCGACTTCGTTCAGGATCGGGGCAATCATCTTGCACGGACCGCACCATTCGGCCCAGAAGTCGACCAGAACGGCGCCATCGGCTTTGATTACATCTGCCTCGAAGCTGGCATCGCTCAGCTGAACAATCTTGTCACTCATCTCCAACTCCAGTCAGTAATTAAGGCTTTATTGACGTATCAACAAAGGCAATAGTTGCCCTATTTGAAATGATCCTGTTTATTATTGCAAGCCTAACCTGATAACCTACCGCCATGAGCAAAACACACTTAACGACCGAAAAATTCGCCCAAATGGGCCTCGAACCCGAAGTTCTGGCTGGTCTGGAATCAAAGGGATTTCACTATTGCACGCCCATCCAGGCTCTGTCTCTGCCGTTGCTGGTAGAAGGCCATGACCTCGCCGGTCAGGCCCAGACAGGAACCGGCAAGACCATTGCCTTCCTGGCCGCGACATTCAACTATTTGCTGACCCACCCGCTGACCAATCCCCGTCTGGTTAACCAACCCAGAGCCATCATCATGGCGCCCACCCGGGAACTGGCAGTACAGATCTACAACGATGCCGACAGCATAGCCGCCTCTACCGGCCTCAAGCTTGGCCTCGCCTACGGCGGCGAAGGTTACGACAAGCAGCTGGCCGTGCTGGAGCAGGGCGTCGACATCCTGATCGGCACCACCGGCCGCATCATCGACTACTTCAAATCCAAAGTCATCGATCTGAGCAATATTCAGGTCGTGGTACTGGATGAAGCCGATCGCATGTTCGATCTGGGCTTCATCAAGGACATCCGCTTCCTGTTTCGCCGCATGCCGGCACCGACCGAGCGGTTGAGCATGCTGTTCTCCGCCACCCTCTCCCTGCGGGTGCAGGAGCTGGCCTACGAGCACATGAACCACCCGGAACACGTGCAGGTGGAGCCTGAACAGATGACGGGCGTGCGCATCAAGGAGGAGCTGTTCTACCCCTCCAACGAAGACAAGATGCTGCTGTTGCTCTCTCTGATGGAAGAGGAGTGGCCAGAAAAAGCCATCGTGTTCGCCAACACCAAACATATCTGTGAAGACGTGCAGGCGTGGCTGGAGAATGACGGCCACCGCGCAGGTCTGCTGACCGGTGACGTGCCGCAGAAGAAGCGGATGAAGATCCTGGAAGAGTTCACCAAGGGGTCGCTGGACATCCTGGTCGCCACCGACGTGGCTGCCCGTGGTCTGCACATCCCGGACGTGACCCACGTCTTCAACTACGACCTGCCCGACGACGCCGAGGACTATGTGCACCGTATCGGGCGTACCGGTCGTGCCGGCAAGAGCGGTCACTCCATCAGCCTGGCCTGTGAAGACTATGCCTTCAACCTGCCTGCCATCGAGGAGTACATCCACCACCCGATCCCGGTCAGCAAGTATGACCGCGAGGCGCTGCTGGATGACGTGACCGCACCGAAACGGGTCGTTCGTAACCGCCAGCCGGTGAACCGCAACATGCGGGATCGCCAGGGTGGTGCCAACAGCAACAACCGTCGTCGTCCGCCGCGCAAGAGCTGAAGGACAGGCCCAGTTGTACAACTCGCCGCTCTATGCCGCCATCGACCTTGGCTCCAACAGCTTTCATATGCTGGTGGTGCGCGAGGTCGCCGGTGCGCTGCGCACCGTCACCAAGGTCAAGCGCAAGGTTCGCCTCGCCGCCGGGCTCGATCCGGAATTTCGTCTCAGCCGTGCCGCTATGGAGCGGGGCTGGGACTGCCTGCGCCTGTTCTCCGAGCAGTTGCAGGACATTCCGGCCGACAACATCCGGGTGGTGGGCACAGCTACCTTGCGCCTTGCCACCAACGTCGATGAGTTCCTCAGCGAAGCGGAACGGGTGCTCAACCACAGCATAGAGATCATCTCTGGCGAGGAAGAGGCCAAGACCATTTACGAGGGGGTCTCCTGGACCTCTGCCGGGGAAGGCAACCGGCTGGTGATCGACATCGGCGGCGCCAGCACAGAGCTGGTGATCGGCGAGCACAGCGAAGCGAAACTGCTCAACAGCCTGCACATGGGCTGCGTCACCTGGCTCAACAACCACTTCGGTGATGGCGAGCTGAGCGAAGCCCGCTTCGGACAGGCCATCGCGGCCGCCAAGGCGGTGTTGGAGAAGGTGGCGGAAGACTACCGTACGCTGGGCTGGCGCACCTGCGTCGGCGCCTCCGGCACGGTACAGGCGCTGCAAGAGATCATGCTGGCGCAAGGGAAGAGCGAGCGGGTCACCCTGCCGAAACTGCAGGAGCTGATGGGTCAGGCCATCGCCTGTGGCAGGCTGGATCAGCTGCAACTGGAAGGGCTGGCGGCCGAGCGGCTGACCGTGTTCCCCTCCGGTCTCGCCATCCTGATCGCCATCTTCGAAACTCTGAACATCGAGAGCATGACCCTCGCGGGCGGCGCGTTGCGAGAAGGCTTGATCTACGGTCTGCTTGGCAACAATCACGACTGTGATGCCCGGGATCGCACCGCAGACAGCCTGATCAGCCGCTATCAGCTGGATACAGAGCACGCCGAGCGGGTGCGCGATACCGCCGTCGACGCATTCAACCAGCTGCAACCGGCCTGGCGACTCTCCAAACGCTACGGGCGCCCGATCTTGCGCTATGCAGCCCTGCTGCACGAGATCGGCCTCTGTATCGAGTACAAGAAGGCGCCGCAGCACGCCGCCTACATCATCGACAACATCGACATGCCGGGCTTTACCCCTGCGCAAAAAAAGCTGTTGTCGGCCCTGCTGTTCAACCAGCGGGACGAATTCAAGCTGGAAACCCTGGAGAAACAGGGTGCCGTCACCGGTCGTCAGGCGATCCGCCTGGCCCGTATCCTGCGCATCGCGCTGATCCTCTGCATGCGTCGCACTCAGGGCACAGTACCCAGCTTCACCCTGCAGGCCGATAAAGAGGCACTGATTCTGACCCTGCCCAAGGGATGGATGGATGAACACTACCTGCGCGCCAGCGAATTGCGACTCGAAGTGGAACGCCAGCAAAAGATGGGCTGGCCCACTCGCTTGCTGGAAGCCTGATCCAGAAACTTGCTTGTTTGGGAGCCGATCATGCCGGATTACCAACCTATCAGCTGCGATCTCTACGACTGGCTTGAAATTGCCGCCAGCTGGCAATTGCCGGTGAGCCTCACCAACCGTGATGGTTACCAGTGGGATGACAATATCCGCACCATAGAAGCCAGCGAAGGGGTTGAGTATCTGCTGTTGCACAGTGGCGAGCGGCTCAGCCTGGCAGAGTTGGCGACCTTGCGCCTGAACTGGCAAGGGGAAGATAAGTTAATCCGCTTCGCTCCAACTCGCTGAATCCAGTACAAAAAATGAGGGCCAACATGGTGTTGGCCCTCCTTTTTTACATCCGCGGCTCACACAGACCGTTAACCCGCCGCCAGCGCCGCCATGACATAGACATCGAAGCGGTTGCTCTTGGTCTCGATGGCCATGCTGGGTTTGTGCTCATTGAGCCAACCCGCGTAGTCGGGGCGCTTTACCACCACCCGTTTCTCCGCCATCTTGAGGGCCGCCGGCAACAGGGCATCCGCATCGAGATCCGGCCCCACCAGCGACTGGAACACCCGCATCTCTTTTTTCACCAACGCCGACTTCTGCTTGTGGGGGAACATGGGATCGAGGTAGATGACATCAGGCCGCTCGGTCAACGCCAGCAGGTTATCCACCGCGGGGCCTTGCAGCAGCTGCATCCGCTCGCTGACCCAGGGGCCTATCTCGGGATCCTGCGCCGCCCGTATCAATCCATCCTGCAACAGAGCCGCCACCACAGGGCTGCGCTCAATCAAGGTCACCTTGCAGCCGAGGGAAGCCAGCACGAAGGCATCGCGGCCGAGCCCGGCAGTGGCATCCACCACGGTAGGCATTGCACCGGCCTTGAGCCCGACCGCCTTGGCAATGGACTGACCGCGCCCGCCGCCGAACTTGCGTCTGTGGGCTACGGCTCCTTCCACGAAGTCCACATAGACGGCACCCAGCTTGGGTTCGTCCAGCTTGCGCAGCTCCAGCCGCTCGGGCGTAAACACCAGCGCGAACTGGGGGTAGTCGGTCTGGTCAAGCTGGCTGGCCAGCACGTGTGCCTGCGCGGCCTTGGTGGGGTCTTCGAGGAGGATTTGCATGATCTTGGCTGCGTTCTAAGTTCAATGGGCGGAGTGTATCACAGCCCCTTTATGCGGCTGTAGGGTGTGTCGTATCGGGGCAAAGTGGCATGGCGAGAAGACACGACAGGCTGACCCTGGCGCTAGAGCAGGTATCGGCTAGCTGCTCTGCAGGAACATGCTCTTGTCGTTGAGTTGCAGGTATTCGATCAGGTCGTCATATGCCAGTGGACGGCTGAGCAGGAAACCCTGGGTGAAGGCACACCCCTTCTGGCAGAGGAAGTTGAGCTGCTCGCGAGTCTCCACCCCCTCGATCACCACCTGCATGCCGAGGTTGTGCACTATGTTGATGATGCCGTCGAGCAGCAGCCTGTCCTGCTCGTTGAACGGGATATGGCGCACGAAGGCCCTGTCAATCTTGACCAGATCCACCGGGAAGTTGCGCAGGTAGTTGAGAGCCGAATAGCCGGTGCCGAAGTCGTCGATGGCCAGCTTGCAGCCCGCCTCCCGCAGGGCATCGATCCGCACCCTGTGCTGATCACTGGTTTCCATCAGCAGGGATTCGGTGATCTCGATGACAATATCGCAGGGGTCGAGCCCGAAGTGGTGGATCACCTTGAGCCACTCGCTCGCCTCCGGATCTATGGTCTGGAACTCCTGGGTGGAGCGGTTAATGGACATCTGCAGATCCGGGAAGCCGGATTGCTGCAACCGCGCCAGATCCCGACACGACTGCCAGAGCACCAGCGCTCCCAGCCCCTGAATGAGCCCGGCCTCTTCCGCCAGCGGAATGAAATCAGCCGGCGAAACCTGGCCCCACTGGGGGTGATACCAGCGCACCAGCGCCTCCAGCTTGGCCACTCGGCCGCGGCGGTTGTCCCAGATGGGCTGATAGGCCATGGTCAGCTGCTCCAGCTTGATGGCCTCCGCCAGATCCTGCTGCATCTGGTGACGCTGGCGCACCTCCTCCCGCATGGAGACGCAGTAGGTGCCGAGCTGGCGCCCCTGCCGCTTGGCGGCAAACAGCGCCTGTTCGGCGTTGCGCAGCAGCTCGTCGCTCTCGACGCCATCCCCGGGGCAGAGGGTGATGCCGATGGTGGCGGTCACATAAAGGTGCTGGTTGGCCAGCATAAAGGGACGGGCGAAGCCCCCTACCACCTGCTTGGCGAATACCTCGGCCTGCCGACGGTTGACTATACCGGGCACCAGGAAGGCGAACTCGTCGCCACCGATGCGGGCCACCAGATCATCGGTACGTACCCGGCTCACCAGCCGATCCGACACCTCCCGCAGCAGGGCGTCACCGGCGTGGTGATCCATGCTGTTGTTGACCGCTTTGAAATTGTTGAGGTCGAGCACCATGAGTGCGAAACGCTCGCCCCGCTCGCAGAAGCGGCTGAGACAGCGGCCAAACAGCCAGCGATTGGGCAGGCCGGTGAGGTTGTCGTAGTTGGCCTGAGCGGCGATTTTCTGCTCCGCCAGCTTGGTCTGGGAGAGATCGCTGAAGATGCCTATGTACTGGCTGATCTTGCCCCCTTCCCGCAAGGTGCTGATCATCAGCTGCTGGGGGTAGAGCTTGCCGTTCTTGCGCTTGTTCCACACCTCGCCACGCCAAACCCCTACCCGCTCCAGCGCGTGATACATGTCGGCGTAAAAGGCCTGATCGTGCAGCCCGGACTTGAGCATGCTGGGGCGCTGACCGCACACCTCACTCTCGCTGTACCCCGTGATCTGCTCGAACGCCGGATTGACTGAGATAATGCGACTGTCGGCATCACACACCAAAATGGCTTCGGAGAGATTGTCATAGACCCGGTGGGAGAGTTTGAGCTGCTCGGCATGACGCTTGAGAGGATCGATATTTTCCAGCACCACCATCAGGTAGTCGGGCTGCAGCTGCTCGTCCCGCACCAGGGTGACTGTGGCCCGCCCCCACAACACCTGACCATCCCGGTGCAGGTAACGCTTCTCCTGAGTGAAGGCGGTACGCTCACCGCGCTTGAGCTCCCCATAACAGGGGGCGCTGCTCAGCCAGTCTTCCGGATGGTTGAGTTCGGCGGCAGGGCGGTGCTGCAGCTCCTTCTGGCTGTAACCCAGCATCTTCTCGATGGCCGGGTTGGTCCAGAGGATCCTGCCATCCAGATCCAGCTTGCCGATCCCCACGGGGGCGTGGGACATCATGGTGTGCAGAAAGTGGTGATACTCAGGCTGATTCAGCACAGGTAACTGCTGACACATCAGCGCCAGCTCGCGGCCCGCCAGCGGCGCCAGCAGCCGCAGCAAGCCCATCACCTTGTCCATGTTGGCGAGCGGTTGCTTGAACAGCACGCTGCAGAGGCCGATAGTCTCGCCCTGGGCATTCTTGAGGGCCACGGCGGCATAGGCCTGAATATGCCAGGCCTGCAACACGGCGGCATGAGGGAACAGCTGCTGGACGCGATCGCTGAACCAGGCCTCCCCCTGTTGCAGGGCGATCTCCCCCGGGGTGGCGCTGATCGGAAAACTGAAATGGGTGGTGTCGAGAGACGCAGGGTGGACGGCGTGTACCTTGAAAAACAGCCCAGCTTGATCCCTGCCTGAAATCAGGACGAAATCGGCCCTGACCGCTGCGGCGATTTCACTCACAAAGGTATCGAAATATCCCTGGCCACTCGAATGAGACAGACTTGAGATGATTTGATAGACAGACTCGAGTGCTCGCCTCATGGCAAGGTTCTTTCTCTCCTTGGAAGGTAGAACCCGACTCTACTGAAGAGGCGGGGACAGTGCAAACATGCACTCCGCAAGATATTAAAAAGCCTTGAGAAAAGGGACCAAAAGGTCCCTTTTTATCTCAAAAATCATGCAAGGATCCCACTATGCCGCAAAAGTGTACCGGCTTGAAGCTCACGGCGGCGCAGGGCCTCAGGCGGCAATCCCGCTGTGGCGTAGCAACGCATCGACCTTGGGCTCGCGACCACGGAAGGCACGGAACAGCTCCATCGGCTCCTTCGCCCCCCCCTTCTCCAGAATATGCTTCAGGAAGGATTGGCCGGTGGCCGGATTGAAGATCCCCTCCTCCTCGAAGCGGGAGAAGGCATCGGCAGAGAGCACCTCGGCCCACTTGTAGCTGTAGTAGCCCGCCGCATAGCCGCCGGCAAAGATGTGGGAGAAGCTGTGCTGGAAACGGTTGAACGCGGGCGGCGTCATCACAGCCACCTGGCTGCGCACCTCGGCCAGCAGGGTCAGGACCTGATCCGGGTTGGCCGGGTCAAACTCCTGGTGCAGGCGGAAGTCGAACAGGGCGAACTCCAGCTGACGCAGCATCTGCATGGCAGCCTGGAAGTTGCGGGCAGTCAGCATCTTCTCCAGCAGATCGGCAGGCAATGGCTCGCCGGTCTCATGATGGCCGGAGATAAAGGCCAGCGCCTCGGACTCCCAGCACCAGTTCTCGAGGAACTGGCTCGGCAGCTCCACCGCATCCCAGGCCACGCCGTTGATACCGGCAACGCCGGCCACGTCGATTTGGGTCAGCATGTGGTGAATGCCGTGACCGAACTCGTGGAACAGGGTGACCACTTCGTTGTGGGTGAACAGGGCCGGTTTGCCATCCACGGGGCCATTGAAGTTGCAGGTCAGGTAAGCCACCGGCTTTTGCAAGGATCCATCCTGACGGTAACGACGACCCAGGCACACATCCATCCAGGCACCGCCTTGCTTGTGTTCGCGGGCATAGAGGTCGAGATAGAAGCTACCGCGCAGCTCGTCTTCGGCATCGAAGATGTCATAGAAGCGCACATCCGGGTGCCAGGTGTCGATGCCGAGGCGCTCGCGCACCTTGATGCCAAACACCCGTTTCACTACTTCAAACAGCCCCTTCACCACCTTGCTGGCAGGGAAGTAGGGGCGCAACTGCTCGTCGGAAATGGAGAACTTGTGCTGCTTGAGCTTCTCGGCGTAGTAGGCGAGATCCCAGGCGGCCAGTTCACTCTGACCATGTTGCTCGGCAGCGAAGACGCGGATCTCCTCCAGCTCGGCCTTGCCTTGCGGCAGGGATTTGGCGGCCAGATCCGTGAGGAAGTTCACCACCTGTTCGGTCTTGTCTGCCATCTTGGTGGCCAGCGACAGCTCGGCGTAATTGGCAAAGCCAAGCAGCTGGGCCAGCTCGCGGCGCAGGGAGAGCAGCTCGGTCATGATGGCGGAGTTGTCCCACTTGCCGGCGTTCGGGCCCTGATCCGAGGCGCGGGTGGTGAAGGCCTCATACAGTTCGGCGCGCAGCTCGCGGTTGTCGGCATACATCATCACCGGCAGGTAGGAGGGAATATCCAGAGTAAACAGCCAGCCCTGCTGACCCTTTTGCTCCGCCAGCTGGCGGGCGGCGGCCTGCGCGCTCTGTGGCAGGCCGGTCAGTTCGGCCTCGTCGGCCACCAGCTTTTGCCAACCCTGGGTCGCATCCAGCACGTTGTTGCTGAAGCGGGAGGCCAGCTCGGAGAGACGGGCCTGGATTTCGCCGTAGCGCTGCTGCGCCTCGGTGGGTAGACCGATACCGGACAGGCGGAAGTCGCGCAGGGTATTTTGGATCTCCTTGCGCTGGGCGCCGCTCAGCAGCGGGAAGTCGTCGCTCTCGGCCAGCTCGCGATAGGCCTGATAGAGCCCCTCATGCTGACCGACATAGGTCTGGAATTCGGAGAGCAGCGGCAGACAGGCGTCATGGGCCGCGCGCAGCGCTTCGCTGTTGAGCACAGAGTTAAGATGGCTGACCGGTGACCAGACTCGCGCCAGGCGGTCATTCACCTCTTCCAGCGGCGCGATCAGGCTGTCCCAGGTATGGGGGTCACGCTGGGCCAGCACATCGCCGATCTTCTGCTTGCAATCGGCGATCGCCTGCGTCACGGCAGCGTGCACCTGATCGGGCTGGATCTGGCTGAAAGGGGGCAGCGAGTCCATTGTCAGCAAAGGGTTATTCATCCTGCGGTACCTCTAAATTCTCTACAGCCCCTGCCGTCCAGAAGCCTGCTTGGACCATCTAAGATGTAGGCAGAAACCTCATTAATCAAGCCTTTGCCGCCAAGAGGTGGGCCAGCTCCCCACTTTTAGCGAGAATGTGCTCATTAAATCGGCAACAAGGCAGCCAGAGACGACAATGCCGACCCGGAGGTCGGCATTGTGAGCGAAGGCATCAGCGTCTGGCGTCCTCCTTCAGCCACTGCGCCACGCGCTTGGCGAAGTAGGTGAGGATGCCGTCGGCACCGGCTCGCTTGAAGCAGAGCAGGGACTCCATGATGCTCTCCTTCTCCTTCAGCCAGCCATTCTGTATCGCCGCCATGTGCATGGCGTACTCGCCACTCACCTGATAAGCAAAGGTCGGCACGCCGAACTGATCCTTCACCTGACGGATCACGTCCAGATAGGGCATGCCCGGTTTGACCATGACGCTGTCGGCCCCTTCCTGAATATCCAGCGCCACCTCGTGCAAGGCTTCGTTGCTGTTGGCCGGATCCATCTGATAGGTAGCCTTGTTGCTCTTGCCGAGGTTGCCGGCGGAGCCGACTGCATCGCGGAACGGGCCGTAGTAGCAGGAGGCGTACTTGGCGGAGTAAGCCATGATCTGGGTGTTGATGAAGCCGTTCTCTTCCAGCGCAACACGAATCGCCCCGATACGGCCATCCATCATGTCGGACGGCGCGACGATATCGACCCCGGCGGCGGCGTGGGAAAGCGCCTGCTTCACCAGGATTTCCGTGGTGATGTCATTCAGCACATAGCCTTCGTCATCTATGATGCCATCCTGACCATGGGTAGTGAACGGATCGAGCGCCACGTCGGTGATGACACCCAGCTCGGGGAAGCGAGCCTTGAGGGCGCGGGTCGCCCGCTGGGCCAGCCCGTCCGGGTTGTAGGCCTCTTCCGCCAGCAGGCTCTTGCTCTGAAGCGGGGTCACCGGGAACAGAGCGATGGCGGGCACGCCCAGCTCTACCAGCTCTTCGGCTTCCGCCAGCAGCAGATCGATGGAGAGACGCTCCACCCCCGGCATGGAGGTGACGGCCTCACGGCGGTTCTCCCCCTCCAGCACGAACACGGGATAGATGAGATCGTTGACGGTCAGGACGTTCTCGCGCACCAGACGACGGCTGAAATCATGTTTGCGCACCCGGCGCAGGCGGCGACCCGGAAAGGCGCCCGGAAGAGTTGTAGCCATGAATCACTCCAAAAGAGGAAGTTGGAAGAACGCGGCGGAGGTGGCCCGGGTATGGGCCAGCAAGGCCTCGGGCGCTTCACCACGACAAGCCGCCACCACCTGGGCGATGTGCGGCAAAAAAGCGGGTTCGTTGCGTTTCGGGCGGGGTTTCAAATCCCGCGGCACCAGATAGGGGGCATCGGTTTCAATCATCAACCGACCGGCCGGAATGCGGGCTACCTGTTCGCGCAGCAGCTGGCCACGGCGCTCGTCACAGAGCCAGCCCGTCACCCCTATATGCAGCCCCAGTGCCAGACACTCGTCCAGCTCCTCGTCGGATCCGGTGAAGCAGTGCAGTACTGCGCCTGGCAGGCTGGGCAGCCAGGGACGCAAGATCTCGACAAAGCGGGCATGGGCATCACGGCAATGCAGAAACACCGGCATTGCCAGTTCGGCAGCCAACGCCAGTTGGGCATCGAATACCGCATCCTGCACCGGGCGGGGGGAGAAGTCGCGGTTGTAGTCGAGACCACACTCGCCGATGGCCACCACCTGCGGCAATGCCGCCAGCTCGCGCAGGGCGGGCAGGGTTGTCTCATCGACACTCTTGGCATCGTGGGGATGGACCCCGGCGGTGGAGAAGCAGTAACCTGGCCACAGAGCAGCCAAGTCAGCGCTTTCGCGGCTACCGGCCAGATCGGTGCCGGTCAGGATCAATGCCTCGACCCCGGCGGCGCGGGCACGCGCCACCAGTTCAGGCTGTTCACCGGCAAACTGGCTGCTGGTCAGGTTTAAACCGATATCGATCATGGGATGAGACGTTCCGAACAAAAGGAAGACATATCAGGTAGTTGAAAATCCTCTCCTCGATGGGGCATCACCATACGCCTCGAACGAGGGCATGAAAAGAGGAAGGGAGCCTCAGCTCCCCCCTTCCGCTTGTTCCTGTTGCTCTTCATCCTCTTTCTTCACATAGAAGCGGGCGAAGAACAGACCTATCTCCCACAGCGCCCACATCGGGATCGCGAGCAGGGTCTGGGAGAAGACATCAGGCGGCGTCAGCAACATGCCGACCGCGAACACCCCGACGATGACGTAAGGGCGTTTCTCCCGCAGGCTCTTGGGGGTGGTTACCCCGGTCCAGCACAGCAGTATGGTGGCCACCGGGATCTCGAACGCTACCCCGAACGCGAAGAACAGGGTGAGCACGAAGTCCAGATAGCTGGCGATGTCAGTCGCCACTGTCACCCCGGCGGGCGCGGTACTGGTGAAAAAGCCGAACACCAGCGGGAACACCACGTAGTAGGCAAACGCCATACCGCTGTAGAACAACACCGCCGTGGAGACGACCAGCGGCATGATGAGACGCCGCTCATGCTTGTACAGACCGGGGGCGATGAAGGCCCAGGCCTGGTAGAGCAGATAGGGGATCGCCACGAAGAAGGAGACCACCAGCGTCAGCTTGATCGGCGTCAGGAAGGGGGTCGCCACATCCGTCGCTATCATGCTGGTGCCTGCCGGCAACTGACTGAGCAGCGGCTGGGCCACGAAGTCATAGATATTGTTGGAAAAATAGATCAGCGCGATGAACACCAGCAGGATGGCCGAGATGGACCGTAGCAAGCGGGTTCTCAGCTCTACCAGATGGGTGATCAGGGGTTGTTCGGCCTGACTCATGGCTTCACCTCCCCTTGATCGACACGCGGGTCTGCACCCTGGGCAGGGATCATGGCGGTTTCCTCGTCATGAGCCGCCGTCACGGCTGGCTGATCGGGAGTCTCCTCCTTCACGGCTGGCTGATCGGGAGTCTCCTCCTTCACCTCGGCAGCAGCCGGGGCGGGGTGGATGCTGTTTTGCTGTTCGTAAGGGCGGGTCACCGATTGCGCGGCCGCTTTGAGCTGCTCGATAGACTCCTGCAGCTCGGGGCTCAGGTTGTTCATCTGCAACTGTTCGGCCTTCTTCAGGTCGTTGTGCAGCTCCTGCAACTTGAACTCCTGCTCCAGCTCGGACTTGACCGAGTTGGCAGTGCTGCGGATCAGCCTGATCCAGTGGCTGGCGGTACGGATCGCCACGGGCAGCCGCTCGGGACCGAGCACCACCAGGGCGACGACACCGATGACAACCAGCTCCCAGAAACCGATATCGAACATGGCTTAGGCCTGTTCTTTATCTTTCTGCTTGGCGGTCTCGGCACTATTGGCCGCTTCGTTCAACTGCTTGGGGGGAAACTCGGCATCTTTCTGATCCGGTTTGGCATCAGCAGCCGGCTCATCGGACAGCGCCTTCTTGAAACCTTTGACGGCCGCACCCAGATCGCCACCGATCCCGCGCAGCTTCTTGGTACCGAACAGCAGCACGACGATGACTGCGACGATCAACAATTGCCAAATACTGATACCACCCATGATATTTCTCCAAGTCCAAATTTGACGCTAAGGTGCGCACGTGTGTTATTAACGATCACGATGCTGATGCCAGCCCGTAATTACTTCAAAACTGACGCCAAACTGCACGCGTGTGTTATTGACGGGAGCGAGCCTTGAACCACCCCAGCAGCCAGCATAACCCTGTGCCGGCCAGGCTGAGTTGTCCCCACTCAATATATTGTTTTTGGGTCAGCAAGAATACACCCGCCAATAGCAGGCTGGCGCCAACCCCCAAGAGGTAGCGAGCCTGTCCCTGCCGACGGCTGTGACGGCGGAAATCGGCAAACATCTGGTCGAAGTGGCGCTGCTGGTGACGGGTCTGGCGCAGGGTCTCATAGACCAGCTCCGGCAATTCAGGCAGTTTCTCTGCCCAGAATGGCGCTTTCTCTTTAATGGCATTCCACACGGCTTTCGGCCCAACCTGCTCGTGCATCCAGTTTTCCAGATAGGGCTTGGCGGTCTGCCACAAGTCCAGCTGGGGATAGAGCTGACGCCCCAAGCCTTCCACATAGAGCAATGTCTTTTGCAACAGCACCAGCTGCGGCTGCACCGTCATGTTGAAGCGACGGGCGGTGTTGAACAGGTTGAGCAGCACGTGGCCAAACGAGATCTCGGACAGCGGCTTCTCGAAGATGGGCTCCAGCACGGTGCGGATGGCGAATTCGAACTCATCCACCTTGGTGTCTGGCGGTACCCAGCCGGACTCCACGTGCAACTCGGCCACCCGGCGATAGTCGCGGTTGAAGAAGGCGAGGAAGTTCTCTGCAAGATAGCGTTTGTCTTCCCGGGTCAGGGTACCGACTATACCGCAGTCGATACCGATCCAGAGCGGATTGTCGGGATGTTCATAGGAGACGAAGATATTGCCGGGATGCATGTCGGCGTGGAAGAAGCTGTCACGAAACACCTGGGTGAAGAAGACCTCAACGCCGCGTTCGGCCAGCAGCTTCATGTTGGTGCCGTTAGCCTCCAGTGCAGGAATGTCGGAAACCGGTATGCCGTAGATACGCTCCATCACCAGCACATGCTCACGGCAATGTTCGGTGAACACCTCGGGCACGTAGAGGGCATCGGAGCCGGTGAAGTTACGGCGCAACTGGATGGCGTTGGCGGCTTCGCGCATCAGGTTCAGCTCGTCGAGGATGGTCTTGCGATACTCTTCCACCACCTCGATGGGGCGCAGGCGCGCACTCTGGGGCACAAAACGGGCCACCAGACGGGCCAGGGTCTGCATCAGGCGCAGATCGGCCTCTATGACCGGCTCGATGTCGGGGCGGATCACCTTGATGACAATCTCGCGGCCATTCTCCTTCAATCGACCCGTGTGCACCTGGGCGATGGAGGCAGATGCCAGCGGCGTCTCGTCAAAGTCGTCGAACAGCGTCTCGACGGGGCAACCCAGGCTCTCCTCGATCTTGAGACGCGCCGCCTGACCACAGAAGGGGGGCACCCTGTCCTGCAACATGGCCAGCTCTTCGGCGATATCCGGCGGCAGCAGATCGCGCCGGGTCGACAGCATCTGACCGAACTTGATGAAAATAGGGCCGAGCGCCTCGAAGGCGAGACGAATGCGGGCACCGCGGCTGAGATCCGGTTGCTTGTTCTTGAGCCAGAACAAGGAACGACGGGCCAGACGACCCGGCCAGGGTTGATAGCGGGCGGGCACCAGTTCGTCGATGCCCTGCTCCAGCAGGATGGTGATGATGCGATAGAGGCGCTTGAACTCCTTCGGGGTCATCAGGCCACCTGCTGTTCGAAGCGGGCCAGTCGCAGCTCGACCGCTTTCATCTGTTGCGCCAGCAGTTCGACATCGTCGTTGAAGCTCGCCACCTCCAGCGGGCCGGGTGCGAGGCGGACCTCTTCGGTCAGATATTCCGCCAACTGGCTGCGGCTGCGGCACAGCTCGCGGCCGACCAGGCGGCGCGCCTGACGGGCACCACTGAACAGGGTGTGAGCCAGCACGTCGCCGGTATAGCGCGACAGTTCCTCTTCCCAGTCGATATCCAGCTCACCCAGCAGCACGCTGAATGCCTGTACCAGCTGGGGATCGCCGCTCAGATCCAGCTTCTCCTCACGGATATAGCGGGTCAGGGCGGACGGGTCTTTCAACAGGCCCAGCGCCGTCAGCGAAAGGCTGAGCACTGCATCGGCCTCGCCTTCGTGGCGGGCAAGCACATCCAGCCGGCGATCGGAGAAGACAAACCAGAGCGGCTTGAGCTCACGCAGCTCCAGCTTGAGCACCTTGCCCGTCAGCTTGCGCAACCGCTCGGGACTCTGCTTGTCGAGCGTCAGCAACTGGTTGAGGCTGGTTTCGATCACGGCGGTGACCATGGCATCCATCGGCATAGGCGACCTTAAAACTTGTAACCGCGGTGCAGGGCGACCACACCCTGGGTCAGGTTGTAGAACTCAACCTGCTCAAAACCGACATTTTCCATCATCCCTTTCAGGGTTTCCTGATCCGGATGCATGCGGATGGATTCCGCCAGATACTTGTAGCTTTCACCGTCGTTCGCAACGATTTCGCCCATTTTCGGCAGCAATTTGAAGGAGTAGAGATCGTACAGCTTGGCGATCACCTCACTGGCAGGCTTGGAAAACTCCAGCACCAGCAGACGGCCGCCCGGTTTCAGCACCCGGAACATGGAGGCCAACGCCTTGTCCTTGTCGGTAACGTTGCGAAGGCCAAAGCCAATGGTAATGACATCGAAGTGGTTATCCGGGAAGGGCAACGCCTCAGCGTTGGCCTGTACGTAGGAGACGTTGTTCGCCACCCCCAGGTTGCGCAGCTTGTCGCGGCCCACCTTGAGCATGGAGTCATTGATATCCGCCAATACTACCTGACCAGTCTCCCCGACGATGCGGGAGAACTTGGCGGTCAGATCACCGGTACCACCGGCCAGATCCAGCACCTTCTGGCCCTTGCGCACACCTGAGCAGTCGATGGTGAAGCGCTTCCACAGGCGGTGGATGCCGAACGACATCAGATCGTTCATCAGATCATACTTGGCAGCCACCGAATGGAAGACGCCAGCCACCAACGTTTCCTTGTCGGTCGCGGCCACGGTTTTAAAGCCAAAATGCGTTGTCGTAGTCTCTTCTGACATCCCTTAAACACCCATAGAGCAAAGAATGGTCGCCAGTTTACCAGAGCCAATGGCGTGCGGACACCTTAAACCCGGCTGGCGACCAACTGCATGCCCAGCAACACCATGGCCAGACAGAGGAAAAGGTTGAGGCCTATATTGAGTACCGCCTTCAGATAAGCACCCTGCTGGGCCAGCACCACAGTATCCAGTGCGAAGGAGGAGAAAGTGGTGAGCGCCCCGAGGATCCCCACCATCAGCAGCGGTTTCATCGGGTGTTCCATCACGTGACCCTGACTAATGAGCGCAAAGGCGATACCCATGATGAAAGAGCCCACCACGTTGACCACCAGGGTACCGTAGGGAAAATGGCGGCCCAGCAACAGCGCCATCAGCTCGGCGATACCAAAACGCAGGCAAGCACCGATGGCGCCGCCAGCGGCGACAAATAACCAGGTTTGCATAGGGCAGACTCCATAGTATCAGGCCAACATTATGCAAAATGTCGGCAAGCGGGGACAGCGGGGCAATTAATCGATATCGACCGCCTCAACGGCGAAAGTCGACCGGTTCGACCCGATCCAGGTGGAGCGAGGTCTGGGCTGGCTGGGTCTCGGCAATCACACGACCATGGCGAATGGAGTAGCGCACCGGCACCTGACGGCGCACCGCATCAAAGCCGTTCTCGGCGGGCAGGATCAGCAGGTTGGCCGGTTTGCCCACCTCGATGCCGTAGCGATCCTGCACATTCAGGGTGCGTGCGCTGTGGCAGCTGATCAGCTTGAGGCTGTCGTTGATCTGCTCGTAGCCCATGATCTGACACACATGCAGCCCCATGTGCAGCACCTGCAACATGTTGGCGGTGCCCATGGGATACCAGGGATCGAACACATCGTCGTGACCGAAGAAGACGTTGATGTTCGCCTCCAGCATCTCCTTCACCCGGGTGATACCGCGGCGCTTGGGATAGGTATCGAAGCGCCCCTGCAGGTGGATATTCACCAGCGGATTGGCCACGAAGTTGATGTCCGCCATCTTGAGCAGCCGGAACAGGCGGGAAGCATAAGCTCCGTTGTAGGAGTGCATGGCGGTGGTGTGGCTGGCGGTGACTCTATGGCCGATGCCGCGCTCGTAGGCCAGGGTCGCCAGCGTCTCGATAAAGCTGGACTGCTCATCATCGATCTCGTCGCAATGCACATCGACCAGAACCTGATACTTCTCGGCAAGATCGAAGATGTAGTGCAGACTTTCGACCCCATATTCCCGGGTAAACTCGAAATGGGGAATGGCGCCGATCACATCGGCACCCAGCTTGAGTGCCTCTTCCAGCAACGCCTTGCCGTTGGGGTAGGAGAAGATCCCCTCCTGCGGGAAGGCGACGATCTGCAGCTCCACCCACTCCTTCATCTCCTCCCGCACCTCCAGCATCGCCTTCAGGGCGACCAGATTCGGATCGGAGACATCCACGTGGGTACGGACGAACTGGATGCCGTTGGCGATCTGCCACTTCAGCGTCTGGATGGCGCGCTTTTTCACATCCTCATGTGTCAGCAGCGCCTTGCGTTCGGCCCAGCGCTCTATCCCCTCGAACAAGGTACCGGACAGGTTCCAGCTCGGCTCCCCGGCAGTCTGGGTGGTATCGAGGTGAATATGAGGTTCGATAAAGGGGGCTATGGCCAGACCCTCCTCCCCATCCAGCTCCCGGGTATACAGGAGGGGCAGGCTCATGGGAGCTATGGTCCGGATCAGGCCATCCTGGCACAAGACCTGCCACAACCCCTCCCTACCGGCCAGACGCACATTCTTTATCAGCATGTTTTTCTTCCTTTTTCTGACACTGATTACCTTTTCCAATCCACAACTTAGCTTGGATCAATTTAATAGAAAAGCGTTCATATTGAATACATATGAGACCGCCTCTATTGATAAACAGCAATAATAAAAGGGAGTTAATTGGGATGAAAGCAGGATTGACCGAGATCGGCAGCGCTAGTCTGACCTCGATCGGCAAGCATTGGGAATACAAACACAACGAACGACTGATCGCAGCGATCGAGATAGAAGCCTCGGGGCAGGCTCGCTTCTATCTCGATGCCAGACAGAGATTTGAGCCTGTAAATAATTCTGTGTAACTGCCCACTCCATTACAGGTGACCGTTCAGGCGATGAGTTATGGTCATTTCTGGTGTACGGAGGGATAGAAGAGGTGGCGTATCCTGCTGATTGATTCCCGCGAAGAATCTCAATCAACAGAGGTGATACGCCATGACTAATTCTACCCTCAGAGCCCTGC
>NZ_JAACGC010000043.1:0-38197 GCF_029237385.1 Aeromonas sp. 1HA1 | reverse complement strand
AAAAACTGAGCAAAAACAGCATCAATAGACATGAAGGCACTCCTGAAAAAGGAGCATAAGATCACAGCTGGATCGCAGGGTCAAACCTATTTTTCTTGGTCAAAAAACGTTCGCGATCTTGCCCTGACTACTTGGGCTAGCCGGCTTAGCATTGGGTAGTTCAACCAGCCATTAGCTACGACCTCGACACGATCAAATCCAATTAATTCTAGTGCTGACTTTTTCAGTCCCACGACTGTACCTAGAGCTGAAAGACCATCACCCAATCGTAGAAGGGTGTCAAGAAGGCGTTGTACTTTGGCAACTACATGTTCTTCTTTAAAATCCAAGCCTCCCAAACTAGCTGGATCAATTGCGAATGCTCGTGCATGTACAATTTCGCGATCAGGTTTAGGCTTATACAATTCTCGCATTGGCACCTTAATTAGATTGCGTCCAACGCGTTGACATTCAGTAAATGCCCATTGCCCTCTATACGATGGGCTGCAGCACCAATGTCCCCAGACATGGGCAGGCATAGAGTCATAGAAAGTGCTTTGTTCGTATTTTTGAAGAAATCGATCATCTAGGTAAACCGGGCTATCACTCATCAAGGCATTCGCTCTCGTATGAGTCATAGGTTGAGTGCTGCCAGGCCAAAGAATACCTTCAGCTGACTGCTCCGGACAGAGTTCTGAAGAAACGGCCTCAACAGATGCCCAAAGTTGGAGTAAAAGCCCTCCGTTGTGGTTGCGGATATCCAGTTCATACCAAGCAACCCCCTCCGCAGGTTTGAGAAGTACATGAGATTGCCCGTCCATGATCTCACGGATTGCTGGTATATCTGGTAACTGGACTGAGTAGTAGAATACTCGCACACCTCGGGATCCACGTAGCCAGAGGTAGCGACGAAGGTATTCATTCGACATACGCCAGCAAACATTTCTCTTCAATTTATAATGGTACTCACTAGAAACCTCACCTTCGGCCACACTAAACTCTGGAAGCCCTAAGTCATCATAAACGATACGCTGTTGGTCGTTACCAACGCAGCGAGGAGTCAGTCCAAGGGTCATCCAGACCTTCTCAGCGAGATTAAATGTAAAGAACGAATTATCACCCCAGGCTGCGACAATATAGTCATAACCAGAGAGTGATGGGCTGAATTCGGCGGAGCAGCCAGGCGTATCACCGCAAGGAACTGAGTATTCGACTACTCCGTGGCATGACTCGCGCAGAACTTTTATTGGACCACTTTCTCCCTCAGGAACTACAGCCATTAGCAAATGTAAGTGTTCAGCTTGGTCTCCATTATTGTTAGTTTCCTGCTTAGAGGCTACCTCCACTAATTGTGTAGGTGATAAACCGATGGGTTCCAGTAAGCCACGTAGTTTTGGCGGCATTATATGAATAGGGATAGGGAATGAAGCAAGATAATCAAAGGTCATAATGCCTACTAAAGTATTTTATGGTTAGGGTTGTTTGATATAAATTTTGCTAAATGACCTTGCTAGACTGATTAAATCAGTATGAGGTTTTTTAGATAGTGGAGACTGAATTTTCCCTCAAACCATGCGAACTCATAGAACAAGTAAGAAATCCAACATCTCTAATGGATACCTTAACTGTTCAACTGTAGTTAAAATACATAAAAATAGAAATCACTGCCCATGCTGATATATTTGTTATTGCTGCAGTTGCTGATACTATAATTATAATGTCTCTTCTGCTTAACGCATCATGGCAGATATTTCCTTGAGTCTCTTCTTGGTGTTTTCTCTGACCTTGGACAATTCTATCTGCAATAAGAAAGGATGTTGTTAATAGAAGAATACCTAATAAAAGCACATCAAATATTTTTATGATAAATTTAATAATGACTTCAGCATAATTACCACATGGCCTAGACAGTAAATCTGGAATGGTTCCCTCTAACAATGTTCCAGAGAAAAGTAACGTTAGGGCAAAAAATATAAGTGTGAACCAAGTTTTTTTGTTAACTTGTTTTTTTATAACATCTCTAATCGTCAAGGTGCTCTGCATGCTGCAGCCAAATATAGCAAGGGTGGCAATAAGCAAAATATTTGTATTTAATATGCTCCATAATTCACCACCGTAAATACATTCATTGAAAGTCATGTGTGTCATTTGTATAGTATTCTACTTCCCTAGTTGACATGTTAGATAATTTATAGTGGGTGAAAGGTTTTAATTGTTTATGTTGATTTGTGCGTTTTAATAATGAGCTCTTTAATCTGAAATTGGTTGTAAATATAAATAAAAGATAATGTTATAGTGGAGGGATGGAAATGAGTGGCTACTGGCCGCCACTAGGTTGTCGTAGTCATAAATGAGGGAGGGCGTCACTCTAGCTGAATCGTGTTATCTCTCCAGTCAAGCCCATCACCTATTGCATCGAAGGTATTTTTAAGTGCCATGGCATGAGTCTCACCTCAACCGTGGATGCCACAGTCCTGGCATTCACAGAGGTAGAATGTGTCGCTGATCTTGTAGGTGCTCAATTCTTGAAGACCGCACTGTGGGCAGTCTTCAGTCAGGAGGAAAGCTTTAGATTTGGTCTCCAGCCAAGCCTTCATGATGACAGCGTTGATTTCTGAGCGAGCCTTGTTAGTTGTCGCGCTCAACTGTGCTTCGTGGTTTCGTACTTCCTGCGCGAGTTGAGGGTTAAACTCCCCGTTTACCCAATTCGCCGGGTTCTCTTCCGGGAAGTCTTCAAAATACTCTGACCATTCACCCATAGGGTTGCTCCTTGTCAGTGATGAACATCAAGTCCTTGTGATGCTTTTATAAGGGCATGAAACTCATTAGCTACCGCCCCTAAGTTACAGCTCCCCAGATTGCTGCTTTTGACCTGTGATCAGATGACAGTTCCTTGTCATAGGTAGGCCTTGCTTGGAGCTTGGGTACCGTGCTGGAATCGTACCTCAAATGGTTCTGGTTGTTGAGCAAAATGAGAGGTAAGTCAGGAGGGGATCACAGATTTTGTGGGGGACTACTGGGGAAGTGATGTTAATAAGCTGGCTCACCCTCTAGAGTTGGTGGTCCAGAAAGGTCTGGAGTGGATGGGTAGGAGAGTTCATGTATCATGTGCCTTCTTCATCCGAGAGCTGTCAAAACTGCGAAAATGTGAGCGATGTCGTACTCGTTTAGTCCCTTCTGCCCTGTACGGCATCCAGTAGGCTCTCTACAATGATATTTAATTCAGTAAGGTACGAGTGGCTATGACAACGGCAATCATCAATACAGACATGTTGATTTGGGCGCGTGAGCGTTCCGGCATAGCTGTGACTGATTTTGCTAAGAAGTGTGGGGTGAGCGAGGAACGGCTACTTGAGTGGGAGGCTGGCGAACGTGCCTTGACCTTCAACCAGGCGATGACTTATGCCGAGAAGGCCTATGTTCCCTTCGGCTATCTCTTCCTTCAGCAACCGCCTGTTGATGAACTTCCCATTCCTGATCTGAGAACGATTGACGGCAAAGGGGGCGGCCGCCCTAGCGCTGGGCTGCTTGATCTCATCAAGCTGATGCAGTTGCGCCAGGAGTGGTACCGAGACCATATCATGCAGCAGTTTGCTGAGCCGAACCCAATCCTGGGGCGTTTTGATGCTCGCTCCGATGCTGATGCAATAGTGAAGGACATGCGAACCAAGTTGGGTGTCCCTGAGCACCCGACCAGAGGTAGCTGGGAAGACTATTATCGTGACCTAGTTCGGAGGGTAGAAGGCTGTGGCATCCTTGTCATGCGTCAAAGTGACGTCGGTCATCATACGCGCCCTCTTTCTGTCGAGGAGTTCAGAGGGTTTGCGATGGTAGACCGCTATGCCCCACTGATATTCGTCAATGACGCAGATTCTCCTGGGGCCAGATTGTTTACCCTTATCCATGAGCTCTGCCACATTTGGATAGGCCAGTCTGGTATATCTGACGGTGGTGTGAGTAGTCATCGGCTGGAGGAAACAGTCTGTAATGCTGTCGCTGCAGAGTTCCTCGTACCTGCTTCTGAGTTCCGTAAAATGTGGCGCCATGAGTATGACGATTGGCGTGAGAACCTCGCGGGTCTTGAGGCCCATTTCCACGTTAGCACTTGGGTACTCGCGCGCCGTGCGCAGACTCTTGGTTTCATCAGCCAAGAGGATTACTTTGAGTATGTAAGAAAGCTACGCCGAGATTATAAGAACCGTCCTGATACGGGTGGTGGTCCGAGTTATTACAAAGTCAAAAATGCGCAAATCAGCCATCTATTCTCTAGTGCAGTTGTGAGCGAGGCGCTCAGTGGTCAGTTGTTGCTAAGGGATGCCAGTCATCTCCTCGGTGGGATAAAGCCTGGAAAGATTGCCCAATTTGCTAGGGAGCCTCGGTGAGATATCTGCTTGACGCGAATACCTACATTCAAGCAAAGAACCTGTACTATGACATGGAATTCTGCCCGGCCTATTGGGATTGGCTAGATCTACAGTATACCCAGGGAGTGATTGCCAGCGTAGGCATGATTGGTCGAGAGTTAAAGGCTGGTGATGATACGTTGGCGCAATGGGTTACTACACGGGCACACCATTTTGTCGATGACACCGACTCGGCTACTCAAGCGCATTATGCGAGTATTGTGCAAAAGGTGGCATTGTCGGGGCACTACAACCCTGCTAACCGAGATCAATTCTTGGCTAAAGCAGATCCTTGGTTGATAGCGAAGGCTATCACGATAGGGGCTACCGTTGTTACCCAAGAAGGGTTTGTGGATCTCTCCTCACGTAAGGTGAAAGTGCCGAACATCTGTCGAGAGTTCAATGTTCCTTGCATCAACACCTATACGCTCTTGCGAGAGGTTCAGGCTCGGTTTGTTCTGGGTGCTTCGAGCTCAGCGCCTTAAGGCTGAAAGATAATAAGTCAACAGTGTGTTGCGGTAAATACATGAAGGAGAGCCAGCTGAAGGGCTATTTATCTTGTAGTTACCGCACTCACTCATAGTGCTATGACAACTCATGATCTTTTGGGAGGTATACATAGTCTCTATCGGAGTTGTCATAGATGACTCCACATCCATCTAGCACACCGATTTTGAAAATACCGATATATAACAGTGAGCCAAATAATATCTTTGTAGTCTCAATAGGTGATGTTTCATTCATGTCTGAAACAAAACTCATAACGGAAAATAATGACTTTGTTTCTTCGGAGCTTGTAAGCCAATTTACGATACTCGCAACTAAAAATGCCAAGCAGTATCTTTCAAGCTGAAAGTGAGAATCTATATCCTGTCGTCTTGTCTTTACTACATCATACGCTGTTGAGTTGTTTGTCCTGACCGCCAGGGATTCTAGGCGCCAAATGTGGATGCAGTCTCTTCTTGACTGTGTACTTGATGTATCTGAGTTGAAAAAGGCCCGCACTTTAATGGGCAATACATAAACTATCGAGCTAATAGATATTCTAATAGTAGTGATAATGAAAGTTATGTATAAGCTGAAGAAGCAAGTGAATGCAAGAGTTTCACCGATAGTGATCTTTGAGTCTATGTCGTTCCAACTCATGGTTAATAATGATGTGTTGTGGATGTAAATTAATGCACTATCTAGCATCATCACAAATGTTCCAAGTAATGCAAAATATTTGAAGTTATCAACTTTATCCAAAATCTGATTTGCTTCCGAAGCCGCCTTTCCAAGCATGATTATCAACCTATTTACTGTTATGAAAGTTCACGTTGTCAGCTTTAACATCATACCCAGAGACCTAGGCTTCTGATGGGTTGGGTTAAAGTCGACCACCGAGCTAAGTGTTTCAGACCATTGTAAGACAGTGCAACTGATATCAATGAATTAGTATTGTCTAGACCCAGTTTAGGGCGAGAGTGTATTGTATTGTGGAAAACTTGGAGGCACATATCGCTTCTGGTGCGTGACAGAAATTAATAATAGTGGGTACCATAGTCAGTGCCGGACCTAGACCACCCGGCTGTGTATGACCAAAAGGACCCAGACCATGACCAAACCGCATACCCGAGATCTATCTGCAGCACGCCCACGCGGCTGTGCCAGCATCCACAACATCAAATCTATCCCCCCTCAGTTCAGCCCCGAGCAGGTCGCCCTGTTCCAGAAACTGGTGAGTGCTCAGGAAAGGGAGGTGTTCACTACCTCCCGCAAAGTGGCCGAGCTGTTTGGAAAGCAGCATAGCCATGTGCTGCGAGCAATCTTTAACCTTGAATGCAGTGCCAGCTTTCACGCATCCAATTTTGGATTGGTTGAATATCTCGATGGAAAAGGCGAGCTACGCCCTGAATACCTTATCACCAAGAATGGAATGGTCTTCCTGGTGATGGGCTTCACCGGTAAGCAAGCTGCCTATTTCAAAGAGTTGTACATCCAGGCTTTTGACTGGGTTATAGGACAGCTTTACGAGAAGCAGGAACTGCAACAGCTCCTGCACGACTTCGCCAGACGCGAATCAATCTCTGTCTCCAAAGGCACTCTCCATGGGCAAGGTTTGGCCCGCCGGCGCATCGAGAAGCGGGCGTTGTGCCAAGAACACGCCCAGCTCGAAGCCAGATTTCAGCTTTCTCTTGAACTGATAGGGGAGGGTGTTGCTTGAGCGCCTATCCCAAGTATTTCCTCCGCAGCCCTGAAATCCGATCTCGCGCTTGCCAGTTGGTCGCTGGCCTGCCGGTTGACCAGGACAAGCCGCTGGTCATCGAAATCAAGGAGATGACCCGGAGCCTAGCCCAGAACGCCATGTTATGGGCAGTACTGGCCGACATCGCCGAACAGGTGAACTGGTACGGCCGCAAGCTTACCAAGGAGGAATGGAAGTACGTGCTCAGCGCCGCCCTGTATCAGCAGGACGTGGTGCCGAACATCGACGGTACCGGCTTCGTTGTGCTGGGTAAGTCCACTTCCAAGATGACCGTGCGCGAGATGCGCGACCTTATCGAGTTGGCCCAGGCATTCGGCGCCCAGCAGGACGTGAAGTTCGGTGATGAATCCCGCCGAGGTTTCGATTGGGTGGCTGCATACCGGAGGGCTGCGGCATGAGCAAGAGCAAAGCTGATAAGCAGTATCTCTCTGACGTCGCCTCCATGGGCTGTGTTGCATGTCGCAATGCAGGCCTAGGGCCAAGTCCTGCGGAAATCCACCACGTGCGCTCTGGCGTCGGGATGGCGCAGCGTGCCGCTCATACCCAAGTGATCCCTCTCTGCCCGCGGCATCATCGGGCCTGTTACCCCACCGGCTTTCACGCCGCCCCAAAGAGCTGGCAGGCCGAGCATGGCAGTGAGGAGACCCTGCTCGTCCAGGTGACCCGAGAGGTCGCCGAACTGCGCAAGAACACCATCGGGAGGGCGGCATGATCCAACTGTCCGCCCTTGATGCGGCCCGGCTGTTGGGTAACAGCCCCAAGGTCAAGAATGCAGCCAACCAGGTGCGCAAGGCCCAACAAGTCACCAGCCTGCACAATAAGGTGCTGGCCCAGCTTGCCGGTTTCCCCGACCCCGTGACCGAGTTGCTGTTCCACCCCAAGCGAAAGTGGCGGTTCGACTATGCCTGGGAAGAGCAGATGATCGCCGTCGAGATCCACGGCGGGATCCACTCCGGTGGCCGGCATACCCGGGGGAAGGGGTTCGTAGAGGACCGTACCAAGATGAACGAGGCCGCCCTGCTTGGGTGGACTGTATTGGAGGTTACCCTCGAGCACATCAAGACCAGCCAGCTGCGCGCCTGGCTGCTGAAAGCATTTGAACAGACCAATAACCAACCAAGAACCCGACCATGAACTTGACCACCACAACTAACACCTCTCTGACCATGACTAGCATCGAGATTGCTGAGCTCGTGGGGAAACGTCATGACAATGTCATGCGCGACATCCGGGCTATGTTGCTTGAGCTTTACGGAGCTGGGGGTGACCTCAGATTTGAGGAGACCCACCAGAACAAACAAAATGGCCAGGACTACCCATGCTTCCACTTACCCAAGCGTGAGTGCTTGATCCTGGTATCGGGTTATAGCATCGAGCTGAGGGCTCGCATCATTGACCGCTGGCAGGAGCTGGAAGCGCAGCTTGTTCCATTACTGCCACGAACCTATGCCGAAGCGTTGCTTGAAGCCGGTCGTTTGGCCATGGAGCTTGAACAAACCAAAGAGCAGATTGCCATCCAGGCTCCGAAGGTTGATTTTGCCGATAGAGTGGCCGGTGCCGACAAGGGCGTCCTTCTCGGTAACTTCGCCAAAACTGTGGGGATTGGGCCCAAGAAGATATTCGCCATTTTGCACAAGATGCGGATCCTGATGAAGGGAGGCAATCGCCACAACCTGCCTTTCCAGCAATATCTCGACCTGGGTTACTTCGAGGTCCTCGAGAAGCCCTACGAGATCAATGGCGAGACTCGTCTTGCCTTCTCTCCCACCATCACCGGTAAAGGTCAGCAATGGTTGACCCACAAGCTTCTCGCTGCCGGCCATCTGCAAGCCCATGCTGCCTAACCCTCCCGAGGAGGACTGAATATGAGTAAGTCATTGGAAATGGCATTACGCCTTTTCTCACCGAAGGGAGCGCTCCATGAGCCATCCTCCGGCAACTTCAACGCCCTGGGACGTGATGACTTGATCGGTGCCCTGCAGGTTGCCGCCAAATCTAATCAGCAGGGTCTGCAATACCTGATGGCCGATCACCTGGTAGACCAGCAAGCCATCGCGGAACTGCAGATCTACTTCAGCACAACTTTAGGGAGCAGCGAGGCTGGTACTATAGCTCTGGCTATCCTGCTGCGGCGCCCGCAGTCAGAGCAGCTGGAGCGACTGTTGTTGTCTCACCCGCACTATGACAAGGAGCGCCGCCGGGCAGCGGTGGTGATGGAGAAGGCCAAGCGGGCGCACCGTGCCAGCAACAATCATGAGTACCAGCGCCTGTTGGCTGAGCGTAACGGGATCCTATCTCTTGCCCGTGACCACTGTGTGGCTGAGATGATGCGATCAGGGCGTTGCCCGCACTGTAATGGTACCGGCATGCGGCCACGCCTCGGCGACGAATGCCCGAAGTGCCACGGTACCGGGCGGGTAGTACCGGACTCTGAGTTGGTATCGCGCCGGTTCGGTGTGCAGATGCGGGAGGCGGTTGAGCATGCAGTTGATGAGGTGATTCACCAGGCGTCAGATCTGGCCAGGGTCATTGACCGGCAGGTGCGGGAGATGAGAGCCGCTTGAGTAAATGGTTGAAGCAATGCTATTCATTGTGGTGGGGTCAATACGCAGCTCGATGAGGGAAAATGGATAGCAGGCTGAAACCCATGGCTTTACAGGTCGCCGGATGGGGTTTGCTCTATGGCGACTTCTTCGATCTGCATTCAATCTCCGGTCTGATTGGGGTATCGGACGCGGTAGCCGGCGACGTGTTGGTCTACCTGCGTCGTCTTAGCTACGTGGAGACAGTTGCCGAGACAAGGAGCTGCAAGCGTGAGCCTGGGAAGCGAAGCCCCCGTCGGGTTTTCATCAAGGTGATAGCCATCCATCCAGAGCCTCCGCCGAGAGCAGTAAAGGTGCCCTCTGACCCTAAGTGGGAGCCAGTCCAGCAGCAGCTGGCCAGGTTGGTTAAGATTATGCCTTCGCCGCGGGGAGCTCGCTGATGCTCGTTGTGTAACGCGGGCTCAACTGTTCCCGCTTCATCATCCACTCCCTGTTGTCACGGCCTCTTGCGGCAAAGTAGACCTTCCCCATTCGCCCCTGATTAATCCTGTCGATCACCTTCATGAGAGCATCACTTCGGGGATCCTGCTGCTCGTTGATGAATAGGTCCCCCTGCTGGATGCCGGTAGGGGTGAAGTCGGCAAGCATGACACCGCCTTTCTGGTAGTGCTGATCTTCAACCCAGATCCGAGATAGAAGGGGGGCGATCAGAGATAGCAGGGCTCGGGTGTCATTGGTGGGAACCGCCAGCTTGGTGCTGATCTGGTTGCCGTAATAGGGAGCCTTGTTACTGAACGGGCTGGTGCGGATGAATAGGGTTACATGGCGGCAGCACATCCCCTCCGCCCTGAGCTTCTCGGCGGCCCGCTCCATGTAGCCGGCCAGCGCCTGGTGCATGGGGCCGATCTGGGTGATGCGCTCCCCAAAGCTCCGACTGCAGATGATCTGCTGCTTGGCCTGGGCCTCTTGCTCCAGCTCGGCGCAGGGGATCCCCCGCAGCTCCTGCACCGTTCGCTCTACCACAACCCCATATCTCCGGCGAAGGGCCTTTGGATCAGCAGCAACCAGCTCGGCAACAGTCTTGATTCCCTGCTCGTTGAGTTTTGCCGACAGTCGCCGGCCGATGCCCCATATCTCATCCACCGGGGTGATGGCCATCAGGCGAGTGCGCCGCCCCTCGTCACGCAGATCTACCACACCGCCAGTGGTCGGCCATTTCTTGGCTGCGTAGTTGGCGAGCTTGGCCAGGGTCTTGGTTGGGCCGATACCGACCCCCACCACAAGCCCAGTCCACTGCTGCACCCGCTCGCGAACTTGGCGGCCATACTCCACAAGGTCGCCAGCCCAGCTCTCGCTCAACTCGATGAACGCTTCGTCGATGCTGTAGACCTCCACCGCTGGCGCCATTCCCTCCAAAATCGTCATCACCCTCTGCGACATGTCGCCGTAGAGGGTGTAGTTGCTGGAGAACCAGATCCCGCCCATGGCCTCGAAGAACTGGCGGATCTGGAAGTACGGCACCCCCATCTTGACGCCGAGCGCCTTTGCCTCAGCTGAACGGGCCACCACGCAGCCATCATTGTTGGAGAGCACCACGATGGGCCACCCCTTCAAATCAGGACGAAACAGCCGCTCGCAACTGGCGTAGAAGTTGTTCACATCGACCAGCGCCACAGCGCAGCTTTTGTTCATGGGGCTGGCATTCTGTGGATGACGAAGGTAACCACGCCGAAAATCTCCAGGTTCTGCCCATCACAGAAGTGAATAGGGCGATAGGCCGGGTTTCCCGGTAGGAGGCAGACCGACGGGCTGAGCTGGAGTTGCTTCACCGTGAACTCGCCATCAACGGCTGCCACGACCACGCTGCCATGAACTGGTTTGCTGCTGCGGTCTACAACCAGCATGTCACCATCGCGGATCCCGTGATCCACCATGCTATCCCCTGCAGCCCGCACGTAATAGGTCGCGGCTGGGTGGGCAATGCAGAGCTGGTTCAGGTCGATGGTCTGTTCGACGTAGTCCTGGGCGGGGGATGGGAAGCCGCACGCCGCAGGGGAGAGGAACAAGGGGATTTCTAATGTCGGGGCGTTGAAATCGGGAACTGCAAGCATGATGGGCGGCTCTGTTGTGCTGTATATAAATACAGTATAGCGTTGCTCTGGGTGAAGATCACCGTGGGGCGATTGGCTCCGGATTGCGGTAAGATATCGGCAAATTCTGAGCGTGGAGTCGCCAATGTCGTTCAATCTGTGTTCCCTGCCGAAAGAGCAGCAGGAGAGAGTTGAGGTCGAGAAGGCCGCCGCCTATGCGGTATGGAAGGAAAGAAACCCCGAGATCAAGGTGCCAGCCGAGAGTGAGGCGGGGAACTACAAGGGAGAGATGCAGGCCTACTTCCTGCAGCAGGTGGAGCGGTACCGGAAGCAGAAATGACCGAAGAAAAAACACTTTTATTGCTGCCCAGTTGGTTTTTCAAAAGGCAGTTTATTGTATCGCTATGCATCTTCGTGGTGTCCCCCGTTGCAATGATCCTCATAAAGCCATCGGCACATGATGTACCAATGGTTAATTGGCTGCTCATCCCTATTGTGCTCCTGGCGATGGCCCTGCTGTACCCATACAGCCGATACGCAGTTCAATGGATCATTGGCTACTGGAATAGAGGTGAGCAAATCATCTATGACGGTTCAATAAAGGGATCGCTTGACCGGAAGTTTGCAAAGCTAATGGTGAGCTTGGTTTTCATTCTGGTATTGGGCCCGCTGTGTCTCATCGTGCTGTTGGTGAAACGCTGGAGACAAATTGCCCGAGCGTCCGCTTCTAGTTGAATCACTGCCAAGCCTGTGCTCTGAGATGGTCAGCATCCTTGCATGTTTAGTTCCAACTCGCTGAGGTTGTGATATCAGGCTTCAAAAGAAAATCATTTTATTGTACTGTGCCCCTCATTTGAGGTAATGGAGCTCACATGTCAAAGCATGCGGCCAAGGTCGGTAACATTGGAACTGACCATGATGGCTTTCACCCCACGGCCATAACGGCTGGCTCTCCAGACGTTTTCATCGATGGTATCCCTGCTGCCAGGGTAGGGGATCCCCTAGCGCCACACGATAAGCCGAACCATCCACCACATCCACGCAAGATCGCTTCCGGTTCATCAACGGTTTTCGTTAATGGCAAGCCGCTTGCTATCACGGGTAGCGCAGTTGACTGTGGTGGGGTGATCATTGGCGCGGGAACTGTGATTGTTGGTGATCAGTTCGAGAAGGTCGATTCAATTTTCACACCTCCCGTATTTGAGAAAGTCACTCCCTTCATTTTCGCGAAGTCTAGTTCTGTTGCGCCGACGACAATTGAGGCCGCCACAAGTGCGGAGCCGCTTTCAATGTTTGGTAAAGCCGTGGTGCTAGCCCCAATGCCATCAACCCCCAAGTGAGGAGTCGCAAATGACTAGCGCCATAGTAGGAAGTGCGGCGAAAGAGGTCGCGCTTGGAAGAATTTCGGGAAGTTTACCAGCAGAATTGGGGGCTTGGGCTCTTCGAACCAGTGGAGCTGCATCAGGCGCATTCCTGATGGCTTTTTGGCCTTCCGATATGGGGGATGGCACTCTTTACACTGATGAGCAATTGCAGGCGATGAGCCGCGCTGCGACAAGGGTTCGCTTCCGATTTATTGAGGATGAGCAGGGGCGAATGCAAGTGTATGGGATCCACACCAGCGCAACATCTGGCATGGATTCAGTGCCTATCGTGCAAGCACGGCAAGAAGGCAGTGCCGTTGTAGCAGTGATCCCCGGTGGTCCTACTCTAACTTGGTACCCTGATAGCAGTGGTGAAGTGCCCGATGCTAGCAGTTACTACCCGGAAAGGGATGGCATGGAGGTGTCGAACATTTTAGTTCGTCCCATCCCTGATGCTCCCGATGCTGAGCTAGAGACATTTCCGGCGAGCGGCGACGACTTAGAAGATTGCATCATTACCTTCCCGGCATCACTGGGGATCCCCCCTCTGTATTTGGTATTTAGCAAACCCCCAGTTAAGCTGCTGGAGGTGGATACCTATCGAGGATTTCAAGGGCGTCCCAGGAGAGGGACGCATGCGGACCATATGCCTTCTGCGGCTGCTATAGCACGTTATTTAAGAGACTCAGACTCAGGAATGACAGCAGCTGAAAGGAATGCACAGAAAAAAGACGTTGCGGCTCTAATTATTCCGGCATCAGTGCACCAAAAATGCAGTGAGACGTATGGTGGTCGAAATACACCATCTCAGATAGAAAGAGATTCAAAAGACCTCAAGGGTTCTGTGGACAGAAACATTAACGCAATCAAAGGGTGTTTGCGTGATGAAGGGTTTAGCGATGCAGAAATCGAGAAGGCTAGACAAGAAATGCATCAAGTAAACAGAGAGCAGGGGTGGTACAAATGACGGTTGATGTTAAGGCTCTAATCAATAGCTTAGGAATGACCTATGAGGCCATGATGGAGGCTGAGTTGATTCCCTACAAAACCAAGCCAAAGGGTGACTCAGGAGATCCCGAAATAACGTTGAATATGGCGAAGGAGGGCATTTTCTTATCGTTTGACCGCTCATCTAGGAAGTTGATCGAAGTTGACTTGGAATTGTTCAAAGAAGGGGACAACAAATACAGGTTCCCAAATGAGATACCAGCCCCCTTATGGGAGAGTATGTCTAAGGCTGATGTGAGAGCTACTTTCGGTGAACCGGCTAATTCACACCCTCCATACAGAATTGTAAACCGGAATAAGGGGGGAACAGACCACTACATTTTAGATAAAGGGTCAAAGCAAGTATCGATGTTGCTGAGTTACGATCTTACCCAAAGAGTGCTTATTGTAGGGTTCAAGCCAACCAAACTGGTGCAGTGGAAGGAGCTGGATCCTTCGTTTCTGCTATAGCAACAATTAAGGCCCCTCCAGCATCTGTTGAATGTTTTGCTGTAGCGCGTTAGCATCTCCCAAAGATGGCCAGAGTCTCCGTGACCCTGGCCTTTTTCATTTCTGGCCCGCCTCGTGCGGGCTTTGTCGTTTCTGGAGGGAGGGCGCATGGCCAAAGAGGAAGGGTTCGCGACGGCTGCCGCTGCTGCAGGGGTAGCCAAGACTGCACCGCCTGTCGTTGTGTCCGGCATGACGCTGGCCGGGTACTCGCTCAATGATTGGGTGCTCGCGGCCACGTTGACGTGGATCGCGGTCCAGATGGGCTGGTTCATCTGGTCGAATATCATCAAGCCGCGTCGCCAGCAGGGAGGTGCATAGTGAGCAAGGTCCGCATCGCAATCGCTGCTCTCACGCTGAGCGCAGCCGGCTTTGTGGGGATCCTAAATCGGGAGGGGTATGGCCCAGTGGCTTACCCCGACCCGGTACACGGTACCAAGCTTCCCACCATCGGGTTTGGGAGCACAGAAGGGGTCAGGATGGGCGACACAATCACCCCTGTCGCTGCGGTGAACCGAAGCCTGCGGGAGGTGCGGGTGTTCGAGGATTCCCTCAAGGCCTGTATCCGGGCTCCCCTCCATCAGTATGAGTTCGATGCCTATGTCGAGCTCTCCCACAACATTGGCCCAGGAGCCTTCTGCCGCTCAACCATCGTGAAGCGCCTGAACGTTGGCGATTATCCCGGGGCGTGTGAGGCAATCCTGTTGTTCAAGCGTGCTGGCAACCAGGACTGCTCTGCGCCGGGGAATAGGGTATGCCCTGGGCTGTGGAAAGACCGGCTGCGCCTCAATGCCAAGTGCAAGGGGGAGTGATGGTGACGATCCCGCAAAGCAGAACGTTGTCGTTCCTGGCTGGCGCCCTGGTGATAGCTGCATTGGCCGGCAGCGGGGTGGCGCTCTACCAGTCCGGCCATTCCGATGGGGAAGAGGGGGAGCGCAAGACCTGGCAGGCGAAGTGGAATAAAGAGGCCACCAGGCTCGCCACCGCCAGAACCAAGGCTGAGCAGGAGGCTCGGGAAGAAGAGAATCGCCGGCAGGCTGAAATTGATGAGGTGAGAGACCATGCACAAGAAGAAATCGCCCAGGCACAAGCTGATGCCACTGCTGCTGGCATTGAGTCTGGCCGGTTGCGCGAGCAAGCCCGCCGCTTGGCAGCCAGAGCAAGTCAGTGTGCCAGTTATCCCGGCTCTACCCAAGGAGGCCCGGCAGCCGAACAACCTGCAATGGTGCTCGCCGACCTGCTCAGCCGGGCTGATGAAAGAGCGGGTGAGCTGGCAGCAGCGTATGACAGAGCTCGAGTATCAGGACTAGCCTGTGAACGAGCCTATGACTCCCTGCGCACCGGGACTATGAAACCCCGCCCATAACGGCGGGGTTTGTCTTTCTGGGGAAGGGGAGAAGGTGATGCAGATGAACTGGAGCAGTGAAGTGATAAACGGTATCGACGTGACTGGGGTAATCGCCAGCGTAGAGCACTACGGCGGAGGCGAGGCCCTGGTTGTTCTTTCCTCCGGTGTTTCCGTTGTGGTTCCAGCGACTCACAAGCCGGTACCTGGTGACACCATCGTTGAAGGCGAGTTATCTCTCTAAATGGCAAAGACCGATTGGAGCAGCGTGGCGACTCAGTATCAAAGCGCCTATGCCAAGACTGGCATCAGCCCTAAGGCATGGTGCGAGCAGCATGGACTGAATTACCAGTCTGCCAGGCGCTACATCAAGGCCAGTGATGCGCAGGCTGACGAGAAAATTGCGCAGCCCAGTGTGCGTAGTGCGCAAAATCGTGCGCAATTATCCAAGGGCAACGTGCGCAATTTGGATGAAACTGCGCACGCTATGCGCAATGAGAGCAAAGCCAAAGAGGGAAAGGAAAAAGGGAAAAGAGGACAAGGGGGACGATCTTCTTCATCCACACAACCCTCGGCGGACTCAAGCCTGAACCCCAACAACAAGTCCGGACGTCACGCCGATGGGCGCTTTGATAAGGGGAACAGCGAGTCAGTGGGCAATGCTGGCAACCCCAATCCGCCAGCGAACATCAAGCCCGGCATGCAGCTGACCAAGACCCATGGCGGTTACGCCAAGTTCCTCGATGCCGATGAGTTGTTCGACCAGGCCGAAGAACTGCAACTTCGGGATGAGCTGTTATTCACCAGGGCTCGCGTACTCTCGGTCACCAAAACCTTGAAGGCCCTGCAGCAGGATCTGGCCGAAGCGCAGGAGATGACCGACCGGCTCGCGCTCTATGACAAGATCTTGCGCGCCGAGCAGGCCCTCGACCGCAACATCCAGCGGATCGAGTCCATCGAGCGCACCTTGAGCTCCATGCGCATCGATGAGGTAAATGGGCCCAAGATTGAGGCTGACACCAAGCGCATCAAGGCCGCGACCCGCAAGCTGACTGCTGAGGCTGACCTGCTCGAGAAGGATGGTGGTGCCGATATGACGCCAGTGGCTGAGATGACCGCTGAGCTGCAGGGGATGGGGACTGGCGGGCTGATGTCGTGATAAAATTGGCAGGTGTTATCTGTTGGGGGGTGTGAT
This sequence comes from Aeromonas sp. 1HA1, assembly GCF_029237385.1. Classification (NCBI taxonomy): domain Bacteria; kingdom Pseudomonadati; phylum Pseudomonadota; class Gammaproteobacteria; order Aeromonadales; family Aeromonadaceae; genus Aeromonas; species Aeromonas sp. 1HA1. The sequence continues at coordinate 21,536 of NZ_JAACGC010000043.1, read as the reverse complement.
GAGGATTTACGGAAAGAATGAAGTAGGCGAGTCGGCTTTCATCGCTGATTGCCCGCTCCCGAGAGGGGTATGTGATGACCTCTATTCTGGTCGTAGCGTGCAGTACGAGCTGCCGCCAGTTCTAGGTATTGGCCCGGATCAAGATTCAGACTTTGCCGCCACCACCGCAATTGAGAGCATCCTGCTTGAGCCATACCGCCTTTACCGCAACCGCGTGTTGGTCGAGATGGGAGCCATGATTGCCGATTCCCTCCATGTGAAGATGCTGGCCGAGAACATTCGGCAGCGCGTCTCAGCCAGAGAAGAGACTCAAGCCATATCAGACGCCTGGGCATCTTGTGCCCAAGGGCGCGAATAGCCTCACATCACCCATGCAAACCCGCTTCGGCGGGTTTTTTATTGCCTGAGATCCCCCATGACTGGACCCGATATCTCCCTCATGACTGAGCCGGAGCAGATTGCCTATATCCGCTCGAAGCTCAGCGATAAGTGGTGGCGGATGAACAACCTCTACATGGTGGAGAATGAGCAGGGTGAGCTGGTGCAATTCAGGCTGCGACCGGCGCAGGAGCTGCTGTTCAAGACCATGTGGTGGCTCAACATCGTGCTGAAGGCACGTCAGATAGGCTTCTCCACCGCCATCGATATCTATTTGCTGGATGAGGCGCTGTTCAACAAGAGCATCAAGTGCGGGATCATCGCCCAGGACCTGACGGCGGCCGGCGAGATTTACCGCACCAAGATTGAAGTGCCGTTCGATAACTTGCCGACATGGCTCAAGGCCTGCTTCCCGGTGGCCTCTCGCCGCGGTGGCGCCAACGGTGGCTACATCCTGTTTCGCCATGGCTCCAGCATCCAGGTGGCCACCTCATTTCGATCCGGTACCGTCCAGCGCCTGCATGTGTCGGAGCACGGGAAGATCTGCGCCAAGTACCCCGAGAAGGCCAAGGAGGTGCGAACCGGTACCCTTAACGCCATTCACCCCGGCTGCGTGGCCTTCATCGAATCAACGGCAGAAGGGGTAGGCGGCGATTTCCACAGCATGAGCATGAAGTCCCTCGAGCTGGCCCGAACCACTCACGAGCTGACCCAGCAGGATTGGAAATTTCACTTCTTTGGTTGGTGGCAAGATCCGAAGTATGTGGCAGTGGTGCCGAGAGCCGGTGTGACGGCCAGCAAAACCCAGCTCGAATACTTCGCCGCTGTAGAGAAGGCGATGAGTTGCACCATTACCGACGAACAACGGCAATGGTATCTACTCAAGGAGTCGACTCAGGGTGTGGAGATGAAGCAGGAGTTCCCCAGCACGCCGCTGGAGGCCTTCCTGACTTCTGGCCGTAGGGTATTCGACCCCATCGTGACGATGGCCGCAGAGGGTGACTGCATGGCCCCGCTCATTGTCTATGACATGGACCCGGTCACCGGTCGAAGGGAGAAGGCGAGCAAGCCTGAGCACTTAGACGATCAGGGCCAGCGTTCACTCGAGAACATGCTGCTGGTGTGGGAGCTGCCCGACCCTGACGAGGATTACGCCATTGGTGCTGATGTGGCAGAAGGCCTGGAGCATGGTGACCGCTCATCGTTTGATGTGGTTACCAAGAGCGATGGTCGGCAAGTAGTCCACTGGTACGGGCATCTAGATCCCGGTCTCTTTGCCCAGCTGTTGGCTCATGTCGGCAAGTGGTATGGCACTGATGAGTATGGCCCAGCTTATATCGGCCCCGAACGCAACAACCATGGCCATGCGGTGATGCTGGCCCTGCGGGATCACTATCCGATACGGCGCATCTACGCCCAGGAATACATCGACCGGGATCGGGATGATGAGACCCCGCGTCTTGGCTGGCTCACCACCCGGCAATCCAAACCCATTTTGGTGGATGGCCTGAAAGACCTGCTGCGCGCCGGCCAGTCCGGGATTTACTGGATAGGCACCATCAGTGAAGCAACTACCTACGTCTACGACAAACGGGGCAGCATGAATGCCCAGACCGGATGTTACGACGATCAGCTCGTCAGCTACATGATTGCCCAAGAGATGCGGGCCAGAATGCCTGCTCGCATCGTCAAGTCCGGCACCGCACGTAAACCCAAGCACTGGATGGCCAACTGATGATCAAGAACCAACCCAAGGCCCCCTCACAGGGTGGCCTCGATACTTCACGCCTGCTCAACCTGATGAGTGACATCAATGGCCAGCCGGATTGGCGCTCCTTGGCCAATCGCGCCTGTGCTTACTATGACAATGACCAGCTACCGGCCAGTGTGAAGAAAGCGCTGGAAGAGCGCGGGCAGCCACTCACCATCCATAACCTGATCGCTCCCACCATTGATGGAGTATTGGGCATGGAGGCCAAGAGCCGTACCGATCTGATGGTAATTGCGGATGACCACGATGATGAGCTGGAACAGATGGCCGAGGCCGTTAACGCTGAATACGCCGACATGTGCCGATTGGGTGGGTTAGATCGGGCACGGGGTGAAGCCTATGCCGGACAGATAAAGACCGGGATCGGTTGGGTTGAAGTACGCCGCCAAGATGATCCATTCGGCCCGCGCTACAAGTTCAGTAACATTCATCGGGACGAGGTGTATTGGGATTGGCACAGTCGTGAGCCCGAGCTTACCGACTGCAGGTGGTTGATGCGCCGCCGCTGGGTTGATTTGGATGAGGCCAAGTCCATGTTCCCAAGCAAAGCCGAGGCTTTGACGTGGGGCGTGAATGATTGGGATGGGATAGTCAGCCTGACCTCGATTGAAGGAATGGCCCCCGATCTGGTCAGTGCCTTCGATGAGTGGAGCTCTTTTGACAGCAAACAGGTCGAGTGGTGTAGCAGGGAGCGTGATCGCGTCCTGCTGCAGGTGGTTTATTACCGCACCTTCACCACACGCCAAGTGCTGATGCTCGACTCTGGTCGGGCGCTGGAATATGACAAGACCAACCAACTTCATCTTGCCGCCGTTGCCACGGGCCGCGCCAGGTTGGAACGCCGACCGGTAGCCGTGATCCGCGAGTCCTGGTTCGTTGGTCCCCATCACCTGGTCGATCGGCCCTGCAGTGCGCCTCACAACATGTATCCGCTGGTGCCGTTCTGGGGATACCGCAAGGACAGCTCTGGTGAACCTTATGGCCTGATAGCCCGCGCCATTCCGGCTCAGGACGAGGTGAATCTGCGCCGTATAAAGCTGACCTTCTTGCTGCAGGCCAAGCGCGTCATCATGGACAAGGACGCCACCAACATGACCCGAGAGCAGGTATTGGAGCAGGTCGAGCGCCCGGATGGTTTGGTTGAACTCAACCCCGATCGCGTCAACAAGACCAGTGTGAGTGACGCCTTCAAGGTTGAGCAGGACTTCAACGTGGCTGCCCAGCAGTTCCAGGTGATGCAGGATTCGGTGAAGCTCATTCAAGATACTATGGGGGTTTATGCCGCCTTCTTGGGGCAGGGGACTACTGGCCAGTCAGGTGTTGCCATCAGCAACCTGGTAGAGCAGGGCGCCACGACACTCTCCGAGATCAACGACAACTACCGGATGGGCTGCCAACTGGTTGGGCAACTGGCGCTGTCATATCTGCTTGAGGAGCTGGCAGCCAAGAAGAACTACAAGGTTACCGTCAACCGGGATGACCCACGCCGCCGCAAGGCGGTGGTGATCAACGTGGAGCAGGAAGATGGCAAGCTGAGTAACGATGTGACCCGGCTGCGAGCCCATATTGCCCTGGCACCCATCCAGCAGACCGCAGCCTACAAGCAACAACTGGCAGAGCGAATGACGCAGGCTATGGCACAGCTGCCACCGGAAGCAGCTGCAGCATGCTTTGATCTGCTGGTTGAGCTGATGGATGTACCGCGCAAAGCTGAGTTCGTGGAGCGGATCCGCAATGCCCTCAACATTCCCAAAGATCCCGAGGAGATGGACGAGGAGGAACGTGCCGCCGCCGAGCAGCAGGCCCAGCAACAACAGATGGAGCAGGAGATGGCCATGCGTGAGATGCAGGCCAAGCTGGCTGAGTTGGAAGGCAAGGCGGCCAAGTGGCAGGCAGAAGCCCAACGCATCGCCAAGCTGACCGACTCTATCCGGTTCGAGGATGCGCTTAAGCAGGCCCAGACAGGCAAGACCCTGCAGGAAATGGAGTTGCTGGTTGCCGAACAAGAGGGGATCCAGGTCGAGCAGGCAGCCCTACAAGCTCAGCTGCTGGCCACCATTGAGCAGCAGATTGATGCCATCACGCTCTGATAGTTGCTTTCCTCACCGCCCAGCGTTAGGATTTCCCCAACATGGCCCAGTCTCTCGAGATTGGGCCTTTTTGTTTGTGACATTTGACAGTTGTTAGTAAAAATCAAACGCAGGACAATCTCAGACAGGTGCTTTCCTCACCTGTAGTGTCATGCTCTATTGCCCGCCTCGTGCGGGTTTTTTTATGCCTAGCCCCAGCCGGGGAGAGCTTTCCCCGAGAACTTTCCCCCGCTTGGGCAGCGATACCACCCACTGAAAACCCACGAGGACAACCATGGATACGAACATCGACAACCTGACCGGGACTGAAAGCCTGGACGAACTGGAAGCCATGCTGGCTGAGATCGAGCAAGAGGGCGATCCAGAGCTAACAGCTGGCACTGTCACCGAGAAAACGGACGTAGACACCGCGCCGTCGGCGGTCGAAGTGGCAGCCAGTACCGAACCAGCTAACGCCGAACAGGACGGTGAAGTGGCCAAGGTGCCCGAGAAGGTGATCCTGGCTAAGAGTGGTCAACACACGATCCCGTATGACGTGCTGGAGCTAGCACGCAATGAGAACAAGGTACTGCGTGAGCAGTTGAGCCTATCTCAGCAGGCTCAGGCAGAGCGGGACACGCTGCAGGCGCTACTGGAAAAGCACGGAATAAATCCCGATGCAGACCCAGACCAGCTCAACCTGGATGAAGTAGAGCAACTGGCGAAGGATTTCCCGGAGATCGGGAAGGCAATGGCCGCCATGGCTCGAAAAATCCAGCTGTTGGAACAGCCTGCTGTGGTGCAACCGGTTCAACCTGCCGTTAATCCGGTGCAGGCCGCTCTGCAGGCGGTACCTGACCTGATTAACTGGCGGGACAAGGACCAAGACCGCTTCGACTTCGCCATCATCGTCGATGAAAAGCTTCAGGTAGACCCCGCGTGGCAAGGTAAGTCACTGGATGAGCGATTTGCAGAGGCAGCGCGTCGCACCAAGCTGGCCTTTGGTGACATGGTGGAGACTGCTCCACCGCCGGCCAAGGCTCCCAGCAAGGAAGCAGAGACGTCTGCTGACTTCATCCCGTCCAGTCCCTCGGCCCTCGGCCAAACCCATCAAGCACCCGAAAGCGGTGTTGCCCGTTACGGCTCTATGTCGCAGACCGAGTTGGTCGGCGAAATGGGGTCCATGACGGACGCCCAACTCGAGGCACTACTGGAGCAAGCCGGGTATTAACCCACCACACGATTAACACGCAAACCCCGACCACTGTGTCGGGGTTTTTGTTTTTAGGTAGGAGAGGATCATGACCCAAGTCACCTCGGTGCAAGCCAACAAGATTATGCAGGCAGCCTTGTTTACAGCTGCCAACCGTTCCCATTCGCTGGTGAACCTGCTGACTGAAGAGGCGCCCAAAGGTGCCAAGGTCAACGGTGGTAAGCAAACCAGTGCGGGAGCTCCCGTGGTACGTATCACTGACCTGAGCAAAAATGCCGGTGATGAAGTGGATATGCAGCTGTTCCATCAACTGTGTGGTCGCCCGACCATGGGAGACAAGAAAATAGCTGGCCGTCTCGAGAGTCTGGCCTTTGCCGACTTCTCGCTCAAGATCAACCAGACCCGTCATGGTGTGGACGCGGGGGGCAAGATGAGCCAGAAGCGTACCAAGCATGACCTGATCAAGACCGCGCGAGTGTTGCTGGCTGATGGTTATTACGGCCGCCTGACAGACCAGCGCGGTTTCGTTCAGCTGGCTGGTGCCCGTGGCGACTATGCAGCGGACGACATCATCCTGCCGCTGGCAGATGATGAAGAGTTTGCAGAAATCATGATCAACCCGATCACTGCACCGACTTATCAGCGTCACTTCTTTGGCGGGGATGCGACTTCTTTCGAAACCATCGATGCGGCCGACCGTTTCAATCTCGGCTGCGTGGACAACATGGCGCTGTTTCTGTCTGAGATGGCCAACCCCATCCAGCCTATTCGGATGGTGTCTGACCCGTCAGGTGGCGAGCCCCTCTTCGTGCTCTTCGTTACCTCGCGCCAATGGCACGACTTTTACACCAGCTCCTCGGGCAAGGACTGGAATGCCATGTTGGCCGCGGTCACGGTGCGCAGTAAAGGCTGGAATCACCCGATCTTCCTGGGGGAAGGGGCGATGTGGCGCGGCATTCTGGTCAAGCCCTATAAGGGGATGCCTATTCGCTTTAACCAGGGAAGTCTCGTGAAAGTCTGTGCGGCCGAGTCTGCTACAGGGGTGGAAGTGGACAAGGTAGCGGGCACCACCATCGACCGCGCCATTCTGCTGGGCGGTCAGGCGCTGGCCAATGCGTTTGGTTCGGGAGAGCAGGGCAGCTCCTTTGGCATGTTTGAAGAGAAAACTGACCACGACAATGCTACTGAGTTGTCCGTTCGCTGGATGGGGGGCTTGCAGAAGATCCGCTTCAAGCAGAAGAACGGCAACATCCAGGATCATGGCTGCATGACACTGGATACTGCGGTGAGCCCGATAGTTCGCTGATAACCCACTGACGCAGAGGGTCATCAGGCTCTCTGTCATTTGTTGACCAGACAAGGAGCCATATCATGGCCAAGATTAATCTGATAGCCACTTGCCGCCGCTGGTTTGTCGGCGCGTTCGGCAACCTCTCCATTTCCCCGACCTTTATTGCCAAGCTGGCCGCGCTGCCTGCAGGGGATGTGATCGTGTTCGGCGACAAGGTTGAGTCCAACCTCAAGGTGGTGGGGGTGTCCCTGATCACCAGTGCGTTGGGCGCCGGCACTACGCTGACTGCCAAGGTCGGTACCGCCACCATTGTGAATGCTGAGGGCACGGTAACCGCCGTGGCCAAGTACATTCCGGTGGATGACTTGTTCACCAAGGAGGGGCAGGAACTAACCCTCACGGTTGGCGGTGGCGCGGCGACAGGTACTGCCAAGCTCAAGCTGCATTATGAGGTAATTGGCAACCTATAACTCGCCCATCGCTACGTGCCCGGCCTTATGCCGGGCTTTTTCATTTCAAGATTGGAGATATTGCCGTGAGCGACAAAATTGCCGTGGTTTATATCGGCGACAAGCCGAGCAAGAAAGACACCGTGACCGGCTCCCGCATGGTGTTTCCTCGCCATGTGACCGTAGATGTTGAGAGCCACATTGCCATGCAACTGCTGGAGTTCCCCTCCGTCTGGATCCATGCCGATGCCCTGCCTGGTGAAATTCTGCGTCAAGAGACCATCGCCAAGCTGGCTGCCGAGGAGGCAGGACGACTGGCGCGGGAGGCGGCCCGTTTTGCCGAAGAGCAAAGCATGATCGTTGGTGACCGTGATCTGGCCAAGCTGACTTCTGCCCAGTTGGCGACTCTGGTAGAGGGGGATGATCTGAAAATTGATCCACAAGGCCCGCAAGAGAAGGTTGGCGAGTTCCGCCTGCGGGTGCGTGATGCGCTGAAAGCCAAGCTGGCCGTTGAGCAAGGTAGTGAGTAATGGTGCCGGTACAAGATAGCCGGTTGGTGAGCACCGCTCCTATGATCCCGCTGGTTCGCCAGCGGGTTCTCCATTTGCCGCACACGGAAGGTGCTGACGCATTAGTGCATAGCTACCTCATCGAGGCTGCCATCATTTTCTGTAAAGAAAGCGTTTTGGTTCATTCGGAGCGCAAATTTGATGAGGTGCTTGAGGGACAAACAGTTAGTTTTGCCCGGGCCAGCAGTATCAATCGTCAGGCAAGACAGGATGTGCAAGATCCGCAGGTGACGGGATCGGTGCTCCATCGCATCACCGCAGGCGGCATCATTCTGACGCCTGGCATGCACTATCACGCACAGTCTGCCGAGTCCATCCGCTTCCTTGAACAGCTGAGCGATGTTTGCATCGTCGGGGCCATTGAGCCTCTACCGACCGCAACGCTGATCCCATCTGCTCTCGTTGAGGACTACGCCCATGAGCTGGCTTGTGGGGCTGGGTATCTCTTGCAGCAGCTTCACGCCAAGGCGTGGACAAACCCTGAACTGGCTCAGATAAATCGTCGCAAGTTTTATGACGGGATCCGCGCTGCATACCGGTTCCGCATTGAGCAAACCGAGAGTGCAAGGGTTCACAACCCCGTCAGAAAACGAAACTTCTTCTGAAATGAGGTGAGTCATGCTGGTCAGTGAAATATTGAATCGAGCCTCAACTGAGTTGACCGATACACCGCGGATTAGCTGGGGTCTGGAGGATTTGATCTCTTACTACAACAGTGCGATATCCGCGATCGCCAGCGCCAGGCCGGACATCTTCATTAAGACTCAACCCTTTGCCTGTGCAGCAGGCACTCGGCAAACCGCGCCTGCTGGCACCATCAAACTGATAGATATTGAGCGCAACACGCTTACAGGCAAGTCGATCCGCTATGTGTCCCGCGCTGATCTAGAGAGCTTAATCCCGAGTTGGGCCAGCAGTACCGGTGGGGAAGAGGCGGAGCTATATATCCACGAACCCACCAATATCAGTGCCTTCTGGTTGTACCCCGGAGTGAAGGTTGGGATGAGTGTTGAGCTGGTGCTCAGTATTCTCCCTACACCCGTAACGAGAGCCGAGGTCGAGTCGGGAGTGAGCGTTCAGGTCGATGACCGGTATATCACCCCTTGTCTGGACTGGATCATCTATCGCGCGTTCATGCGTGACTCCGAGGTGACGGCGAATGCGTCAAGAGGGCAACTCCACCTGCAATCATTCAGTCAGGCGTTATCGGTCAGTACTGAAACAGATGCCACTATGTTAGCGATGCGAGACAGCCAGGCCAGTACCAATGGACGGCGCCAATGATCCACATCTACGGAGTGATGACTGATCCCGCTGGCAAGTTGGTACCCGGGGCGATCATCGAGTTGCGGTCCCTCACCACGACCAGTGAAGTGTTGATGGGCTCGGTACTGACGTTCAAATGTGATACTGCTGGTCGGTATCGATTCCCGCTGGCAGTGGGCGCCTACGATGTTTATGCCCAGAATGACCAGTGTGGTGACATGGATTACTTGGGGACCGGGGTGGTGGTGTCTCCAGGCGCAGATGGTCCACTGAACAGCATCCTGGTCGATAGCGGCATCAACTTGACGCCACCTTTGCTAGGTCGCGCTGTGGATGCGATGCAAAGGGCTGAGTCTGCGGCTGAGGCAACCGGTCGGGATCGGATCCAGACTGGCAATGACGTGAGTGACGCGCAACGGGCTAGCCAGCTGGCGGCCGAACAGGCGAGTGCAGCCTTGGCATCCGCTAATATGGCAGGCAGTGAAGCGGATGAGGCGGCGACCAGTGCGACGGCGGCCACAGCCTCAGCCACGCGGGCACTGCAATGGGCAGAAAATCCGTTGAATGTGGCGGTAGTGGCAGGCAAAAATTCCGCTTTGCACCATGCAGTCAAGGCCAGTGACTCCGCTGCTGCAGCTACCGCCAGTGCTTTGGCCTCAGGGGCCAGTGCCGCAACGGCTACAGCCCAAGCGGCCAATGCCAGTGAAAGTGCGGCGACCGCCACTATCAAGGCGAGTGAGGCCACGACCTGCGCAAGCACGGCTACCTCCCAAGCGAATGCTGCCAGTCTCGCCAAGGCCGCAGCTGCTTCGTCTGCAACCCATGCGCAGACCTATGCCAGCAATGCAGATCTGGCAGCTCAAGCGTCTGAGAGTGCCAAGGTGATCACGATAGAGCATGCCGGAAGGGTTGCCATCTTGGCCCAGCAGGTATCAGCCGATGGCGATTTGGTTCAAGCGCAGGCGGGGGAGGTTGCCACTAATGCCGCGACGGTGGCTGTACAGAGTAAGGAGGTCAGCACAAATACCACATCTGTGGAATTGGCGAAGAGCGTTGTCCAGGGGATGCGGGATGTGGTGGTGGCGAAAGCGGCCCTGGCGCTTGCTGCCGCAGATACAGCCAGTGATAAAGCAAGTCAGGCGACGCAGGATCAAGCATTGGCGAATAGCAGTGCTCAACGGGCTAGCCAGGCAGAACTCATGGCCGAATCTTGGGCCCAAAACCCGGAAGGGAGCGATATCAACGGGCGCCCCGGGGAGTTTTCTGCTCTGCACTGGGCATTGCAGGCCCAGAAGTGGGCGCAGGCCATCACATCACAGCTTGTCTGGGCGGGGCCGTGGAGTGCGGCCGCAGGGGCACCAGTCACGCCGGCTGCGGGTCAAGGTGTTCCGTTCTATCGGATCTCCCATCCCGGGGCAATCTCAAACGTCGCCTATGTCGCTGGTGATTACCTGCACTGGGATCCTGCGACTAGAACGTGGTTCAAAATTGATGGCTCGGATGCGGTGATCTCGGTCAATAGCATGACAGGGGCTGTTGTGCTCAGTGCGGCGGATGTCGGTGCTCGGCCCGCAAGTTGGGTACCTGGCTGGGCTGATATCACCGGTAAGCCGGTGACCATGCCGCCCTCCGAACATACCCACCCTTGGTCTCAGCTTTCCAACATACCTGTTTACGCTACACGTTGGCCCACGATTGCAGAGATAGGGGCGGCCGTGGCCAGCCACACCCATGCCTGGTCACAACTGACGGGGATCCCCGCCTATGCCTCCCGCTGGCCTGCGTGGGGTGAGGTGACCGGTAAACCTGATTTGGCCCCTGCAACGCACCGACACCCCTGGAGTCAGCTCGACCAGATCCCGGTTACAGCCTCGCGTTGGCCATCTTGGGGCGAAGTAACAGGTCAACCTTCTCGTTGGGTTGGTTACGGCACAGGGAATGACTACAGCGCAGGGAGTTTTGAGGCAAATGGCAATGGAGCTGCCAACACAGTGTTCCCAACCTATGGATTCCACCAACCCGGGTTGTTTGCTGGCAGCATTCAAATGAGAGATGGATCGACGTTCTATTTCTACAAACAAGGCGCAGGCGCATATGCAGATGTTGTCGCGCAGAACGGAAATTTCAATGATGTCTACATCCGCTCAGATTTGCGACTCAAAGGGAATCTTGAGTCGATTCGAGATGCGTTAGGTAAGGTCAAGAGATTGCACGGAAAGCTGTACGACAAAATGGGTCGGCGTGAAGCAGGGTTGATCGCGCAGGAGGTGGCCGCCGTGCAGCCTGAATCAGTTTTTTTAAACCACGATGGTTACTTGTCATTGGCTCCGGCGGGCATCCTTGCACTGGTAGTTGAAGCCATTAAAGAGCTGGACAAGAAGGTGGAGGCCCTGGATGGCGGTTCCCAATAAGCCTTTCTTGTTGTCTCAAGCCAACAGCGAGTTCGGGGGGAACGGCTGGGCTTCCAATATTCTGAGCAAGGCAGGTATCAGTGCTCCCCGTTACATAGGGGAACTCGCCGGTAAAAGTGCGTTTTCGATAATTGGAAATCCCGGTAACCCAGTAGCAGAGAATGCAGACGGAATGCTTTATTTCTGGCGTTCTGGAAATGACATATGGGGAGGTGGTTCCGGACTCTCTAATACCCAGCTTACAAGAGGGATGTGCCAGATCCGAATCCGACGCACAGGGGGAGATGGATCGGTGATTTTCTCTGGCACCTCTAACGGCACTGCTTTTACCCCGGATGGAACGTGGCGCGGGGTGGGGTGTATAGCCCCTGGTTATTCGGGCTATCAGGTTATTACCGCTGCAATCGACTTCATTTTGAACGGTGCCGTAGTTAAAACGGTGAACATTACGGCGGAAGGCTCTACCTATCGATAAGGAATAACATGAGTAACCGAGTTACCCGATATTTCTTCCGCATTCTGGTTTCACTGGACCAGCTAGGTAACACCATTTTGGGTGGCCGACCAGATGAGACCATTTCTGGCAACGTAGGCTACTGCGCCAAGCAAGGTAAACACTGGGCGTTGAGAGCGGAAAGGGTCATCAATTTCATCATGCGTAGTTCGACGCACTGCCGGGATAGCATCGAGTACGACGAGCGCAAGGTCCCGCTTCGCGATGCTTGGTAGGCTGCCTCAACGTTGCGCCATTTTATAGCCCTGCTCTCACAAGTGGGGTTTTTCATTTCAAGCGGGTGAGGAAGCACCATGGCCCTGATCGACATTGTGACCATGCGCGGGATGGTGCCGCGGGTGGCAGACCACCTGTTGCCTGATGAAGCTGCCACCTTGGCACAAGACTGTTATTTCGATCGCGGGGTTGTCGCCCCATTGATGAGTGACCAGCGGGTAAGCGTGACGTTGCCTCTGGTACCCCATACCCTGTTTCACTACTACGGCGATCACTGGTTTGCCTGGAACAAGCTGGTTGAGGTCATGCGATCTCCTATCGCTCAGGACCAGTACAACCGGATCTATTTCACCGACGGTGAATCCCCCAAGCTCACCTATGACGCTATCGCCACGGGGAGCTCAAACAAGCCAACGGCTTGGTACAGGCTTGGTGTACCCGCCCCAGCGACACCACCGAATATGCAGTCTGTTACCCCACCTAGCGGCGGCAAAGATGATGACCCCACCGATGATGAAACTCGCTTCTATGTCGAGACCTATGTCACTGGCTTGGGGGAAGAGGGAGCCCCAGGGCCTGCCAGCGGGAAAGTCACCATCACTATCCCAAACTCCACCGTGCTGGTGGGGTTGTCTCCAGCCCCTACCAACAACAGCAATATCACCCGGCGCCGCCTTTATCGTTCGGTATCTGGTGGTGGGATGGCGGATTACTTGCTGGTTGCCGATCTTCCAATTGCAAGCGTGACTCACAGTGACAGCAAGAAGGATGGTGAGCTTGGTCCGGTGCTGGAGACCTATGGCTACATCATGCCCCCCGACAAGATGCGCGGTATCTGTCAAATGGCGAATGGCATCTGTGCCGGGTTCATTGGCAATGCCGTACTGTTCTCGGAGCCGTTTCTGCCTTACGCCTGGCCGGAGAAGTACAAGCTGACGACTGAGCATGACATTGTGGCCATCGCCGCTATCGATACAGCCTTGGTTGTGGGCACTAAGGGTTACCCCTATCTGTTTCAAGGTGCGTCCCCCTCAGCCATCACCGGGCAGAAGCTCTCCTCAGTCCAGCAGGCCTGCGTCAGCGCGAGGTCTATGGTGGCACTGGATGGCATGGTTCTTTACGCCGCGCCTGATGGACTGATTGGTGTGGGGGCCGATGGTGGAACTTTGATCACCGAGGGGATCATTACTCGTGAGCAATGGCAGCTGATGAAACCTGACACGCTGCGCGCCTGGTACAGCGAAGGCAAGTATGTTGCTCTGACCGATAGCCATGGGTTTGTATTCGATCCGAAATCGGGAGACCTGCGCTGGTTATCGAGTCGCTGGGATACGGCGGTGCCTGACATGCAACTTGATGCGCTGATGTTGGCCAAGGGCCTTGAGCTTTATCAGTGGCGGGGTGGGGCGACCCCCTTGCCGATGATCTGGCGATCTAAAGAGTTTGAGTTGCCACGTGGCGTCAGGCTAGGTTGTGCTCGGGTGACCAGCGACCAGATCAGCCAATGTCGCTTTACGCTGATTATTGATGATGTTCGGGTATTTTCACTCGCCGAGGGTCAGATACCTGCTGGCGTCTTCCGGTTGCCCCCCTTGCGTGGCAGGCGCTGGCAGGTTGAGGTGGCCGGCACTGCGGTGATCGAGCGCATTACTCTGGGCTCCAGTATTGCTGAGGTCGCAGCGCCATGAGCAAGAGCCCTTTTCGTGCCAGCGGTACCCAACAGGGACTGACTGAAAACATGCAGATCTTGACCGGCCAGAAGGGCGACCGGCTGGACAAGGCGCTGACCCTGCGAGAAGCCGCTGCCCTTGGCATGGTTAACTTGCGCCGTAATAGCAGCGGGGCGGTGGTGCCAGAGTTGCCGCCGGATAAGCCCACAGACCCTGAGTGGTCAGGGGTGCAACCCCCCGTTGCCCCGACGCATGTCACAGCAGATGGGGCGTTTCACACCATCACGCTGACATGGGATATCCCTGGGTACAAAGGACACTCGTATGCTGAGATATTGCGGGCTGAGGTGGACAACCCCGCCATCGCAGTGGCGATCGGTACAACTCTGGCGAATGTCTATTCAGACTCAATAGGTAAAGGAGTAACCGCCTATTACTGGGTGCGTTTCATCAACAAGAATGGACTGTCAGGGCCATTTCATAGTACCGCTGGCTTGAAGGCTCAGACTAGTCCTGACGTGGATGAAATCATTGCATCAGCCACACACTTCGCAATCTATAACCCGGCAAACCCGAGTGCGAAAGAGATCATATTCGGGGTTACTGATGATGGCAGGGTTGCCATCAAAGAGGCGGTCATCAAGGCTGCCACCATCCAGATCCTTCACTCAGAGAAGATCACCGCTGACTATATCAAGGCAGGGGTCAGTATTAGTGCCCCCTTGATCACTGGTGGCCAGCTCGATATGGGTAATGCCTTCATGGCTGGGGGCGCAGCGGGATTTGGTAAAGGTGGTCCCTATGCAGGCTGGAGCTGGGGTTGGTACACCATGATCTACTCCGATGGCAGCCTGTTTACCAATCGCCTGCGGGCGGAGGGCGGATATGTCAAAAATATCACCCTGGGTAATTGCACGATTGAGCAGGATTGTGTGGTCAAAGGAACGGTTTTTGCCGATCGCATAGTAGGGGATGTTTATGTTGCCCGAGACTATGCCTGCGTGACACATGCAAAACAGGTTGGCCCGATTGATGTTTGCAGTATCAAAATCAACCAATCTGTTGGTTTCGCTCGAACACTTACTATCCCTGGGGTGGCTGGCATGGTGGGGTGCTCTGTGACTGCATCTGGTAGTGGTTCCTCACCTATATCGAACTCCAAATCGACGACGATGCAGATAACCGTGTTAATGGATGGTGCTGTGGTGAAAACGCTGACAGCGATGGCCTCGGCATCTGCGACTTCTAATCCATCACAAGGACCGGTGACCAGCGTAGATGAAGTCGGCTCTTATATTGGTGACATTACCATCCCCGCGAATCGTGAACCGCTCATCACCATCAGGATCCAGAGGATCAAGGGGGACGGGTGGGTGTGTAGCGACCCTTCTCAAAGTGGGCGTGTTGTGATGTTCAAACAAGGCGGGTCTCTTTCATGAAGGCGATCACGCGCATCGCCAACGACACTGGCAACCCTAATCTATCCGCTGAACTGCAAGACGCCATCCGTAACCGGGTGGCGTTTTTGTTTGTGCGTGGTGGTGACGGATTCGTATTGAGGCCAGTTAGCGAGCATGGAACTACCGGCGTGCTGGTGTGGGTAGGTTGGGGGGATGGCGGGGCGCCGGAGCGCCACCTGCCTGAGGTGAAGCGACTGGTTCGCATGATCGGTGCCCGCTGGCTGCGTTTTCACTCCGCGCGTAAGGGGTGGCTCAGAGTGGCCCCGCAATTGGGGTGGGTGCGTCAGCCGGACGATGCTGACGGCTTGTACGTATTTCAGATCAACCTGTGAGAGGTGGGTGATGGGGAAGGGTGGCTCGAACGAAATCAAGGAAACTGAGGCTCAAAAGGCGGCGGCTGGCGTGGCCATGGAGCAATGGGATCTCTACAAGAACGACCTGCAGCAGTATGAGGACATCTTTATGAACAAGGTCGATAACCTCAACAGCGAACAGCAATACGACAAAGTGGCTGGGACGGCAGCCCTTGGTACAGCGCAAGCCTTTGGCGAAGCGCGCACGGGATTAGCAGACGACTTGGCTGCCGGTGGTGTAGATCCGACTAGCGGTAAGTACCAGGCCGCAATGGAAGGTTTAGAGACAGACCAGGCATTGAGCCAAACCGACACCACTAACCGGGCCCAATCTAGTCAGCAAGATAAGTACGTAGCGGGTCTCAAGGATGTATTGAGCATAGGCGCTGGCCAGAAGGCCGAATCTCTCGCCGGGATTGGGGATGTGGCCAATACCAGCTTGCGCAAGGCAGTGAATGATGCCCAAACCTCGTTTCAGGATAAGCAGGCAACGGCGGGACTGGTGGGCTCGTTAGCCGGTGGTGCGACCGCTTATGGACTTGGGCAACTTAAGACCCCGGTGGCGGCTGGTAGCAAGAAGATCAGCCCGACAGCATCGGTGCTGCAGGGCAAGGGTTACTAAGGGGTAAACGATGGGATACGCCGCAGATACATACGCAAAGATTACCCGGGAGCAATATCAGGATTGGAAGACTCGCTTCTACCCCAAGCAGAAAGAACTAATGGAACTGGCCACCAATGGCAAGTTGCTCCAAGACCAACTTGGCCGGGTGGATGGGAACAATGCGAATGCCCTGCGTTCAGCTCAGCAGGCCACGGCTAATCGCAATGCCCGCATGGGGGTTGCTGCCCCCTCACCTGTTAACGACAACAGCCAAGGGCTGCGCTCTGCCTTGATGACAGCAGGCACAGAGAATGGTCTGCGTGAGCAGGAGCAGACTCGCCAGATGGGGATCTTGACCGGTGCTGATGCCGGGCTGCGTGATGCAATTAAAACCGGTGGGGGAATGTAATGGGATACGGGATTTTGGAGATCGGAGCCCAGACGCGCCAGCAGGGAATGGCTGGCCTGCGTGATGCGGCAAGCCGAGAGCAAGAGGTTGAGACGGCAAACAAGAGCCTGAAGTCGGCCCGTAAGACTCAGACGATGAGTTCAATCGGCACAGGTGCTGCAGTTGGTACCATGGTGATGCCGGGGCTGGGCACGGCAATTGGGGCCGGTATCGGTTTTCTGGCTGACAGTCTGTTTTAAGGGGGGGAAGAGATGGGCGTATCAGGGTTGGCAGAGGGGTTTCTTGCCGGGTTCAATACCATGGACCGTTATCAACGTGGCCAGAAAGACGATGAGCGTATGGATAAGTCCATGGGCTTGCGCGATGCCATGTGGCAGAACGAACAGGATCGACAGAGTGTTGCTGATGAGCGTTACCAGGAGGGAGTGGACTACTCAAAGACGCGAGATAATGTGGCGGACGAGCGCTATGACAAGCAGTTTTCACTGACTGAGCGACAAGTTAAGGCTTCTGAAGTGCGGGCGGGAGCAGCAGAACGTCGCGCCAATGCCGGTGAAGCTCGTCAGCAGCAGGAGTATCAGTGGCAGCGTGACCAACGTGAGAAGCAACTGTTCCAACAGGAGAATTACCCCATTATCCAGTCTGGTTGGCAGGCTGTGGCCGAAGGGAAAGACCCCGGTGAGCAATTCTGGGGTGTGGTACGTGATAAGCGGGCAGGCTCCTACAACCCGGAGCGCTATCTACAGCATGACTATGCTGAGGCTGGGAAGACCTTCGTCACCTATGCTGGCAACCTGATGCGCCAGGCACAAGAGGGCAAGCTTGATACCTCTACGCAGGAAGGTCATGCCATGGTTAACGATCCGAAGTTCATTAAAGCTGCCGGTACCCTATATCAGGATGAGGTTAATAAAGGGGTGGGGGATATTGACCCGGATAGCGGCAAGACCATCACCGCTAAACAGCTCAATAACATCATGGTGAGCCCAGATGGACGTGGAGTAGTACTGGGTGTTGAGGTCACCTATGACGATGGCAGCAAGGATGTACGACCGGTCACCAATAATCGCACCTCCTCCCCGGATGATCCTCCTAAGGTGATTCCCATTAATGACTTTTTAAAGCCCGCCTACCAACGAGCAGCCCTTGCCAAGCACATGATCGGCAATGCCGACCAGTTGCGCGTATCACTTGGCCTGGCAGCAGGCCCAGACCAGGCCGGTTACAAGAAGGCCGTGACCAACCTTGAGAGCCAGCATGGGCAAAACCGGGCGAGGATCTCTTCAAGCAACACTGAGGACAAGGATATCCAGCTCGAGGCGCTGGATGCCCAGCTTGAGCAGAGTAAGGCGGCCCTGGCGGACACCTATGGCATGACCGGGAAAACCCACGTTCCGAAGCCGGAGGCGCCACTCAGGGCGTGGACGGGCGGTGATCCCGAACGCCTGCAGTTCGTCAAAGAGGCCAATCAGCACGGCAAGCTCAATAGCCTGCTTGAGAGCCCGACCAGAATGAACACTGCTTTTGAAATGTGGCGCCAGCAGGCGGTATCAGAGAAGAAAGCTGAGCAGGCAACGGTGACCGCCACCCGACTGCGTGATACGAAGACGGACGCCTATAAGGCGATGAGCTTGGCTCAGGGCCGCCAGTAGTTGTCTTTACTCACTCCCAGCGTTAGCATCTCCCCATAGTCGGCCAGTCTGTTTTTTGGCCAGCACACCCCCATTCAAGCCCTGAACGGTTCGCCGCTCGGGGCTTTTCTTTTGCCGAAAAGCCGAGGACACCATGGATAAGCCTGGACTGCGTGACGCCCTGCCACAGCCTCAATCATCCGATACCCGTACTGACCCGTTCTGGAGCAACCTCGATAGCAACTTGTCTGCAACTTCTGCAGCCCTGGCTCCTACTCCCGCCAAGGCTGCACCTGCTCGCAATCTTGAGGTGGGACTTGGTGATCTTGCCCGTGGCATCGGAGCTGGCGCGTTGGAGCTGGTCGGTGGGATCGGTGAGTTGGCAGGCCAAGCCAGTGAGTTTGGCAAAGAGAATGCGGGCAAGCAGGGGGGCGACTACCTGGAGCAGGCTCGCGCCAACCTGGCAAGCAAGCTTAGCCCAGTGCTGGACTTCGTTGCCGGGGCTGGTGATCTTGCCAAGTCTGGCGCAGAGTCCCTGACCGAAGGGATGAGCTCCGATGCCAAAGAGGCCATGAACCGCCGGCTTGTTGATGAAACGCCGGAGGGCCGTCTGATTATGGGGGACGGTGCGGGTGATATCGATGTTTGGGCCATGAAGATGGCACAAGGGGTCGGTTCTCTGGTGCCGACCCTTTTGGCCGGCGGGGTGACTGGTGTTGCAGCCAAGGTCAGCATTGGGAGGGCGGTGACTGCATCGATGGTCAAGCGTGGTGCCACGCAGCAGGTGGCCGAGGCGGTAGCCGCCAAGACCGTCTCCAGGCTTGCCACAGGCGCCGCCGTCACAACCGGTGCGACCGGTTCTGTAGGCAGTGCCGGTGTGAATACCAAAGAGTCAGTGCTTGGCATGAGTTATGACGAGCTGGCAGCGAGTGACACGTTCCGCCAGGCATTCACTCGTATCGACCAAGATCAGCAAACCCTTCACCTCACTGACGATGAGAAATTGGCACTGGCCAGGGAAGAAACCGCCAATGTGGCCAGTCGCGCGACCATGAGCGATGCCAAGACTTGGGGCGCGGCAGCCATGGGGTCCATGATGGGTGATGCCATGTTGTTCAAAATGCTGGCAGGGAAGATGGTTGCTGGTGGCATGTTAAAAGGAGCCGCCAAGGGCGCACTGGGTGAGGGGATCGGCGAGACCCTTGAAGAGGGTGTTCAGCAATATGCTGTGAACGCATCCCTCAACGAAGTGGCAGCGGCCGACATTGACCCGATGAAAGGGGTTGTCTCAAGTGCGCTGGAAGGTGGCCTTATCGGTATGGGCACGGGTGGTGTTGTCGGTGCTGCTGGCGGCCTGCGCGGTGGTCCTCATGTTAATGAGGGGGCTACCAATCCAACCACTGAGCCTGCCTCTCCAGTGGTTGATGAAGCTACAGGCCCCATGGCGGCAGACAATTCTGCGCCACTTGCCGAACAAGCACAGGAGAACGGGCCTGATCTGGCCACCGCCGTTGATGAGCAGGCAGAGCTTGGGCCAACCAGTGTCGAACAAAATCCACTCGGCCCAAGTAAAAGCCAGTTTGATGAAGTGAGGGATGTACCTGCCTATCTGCGTCAGGACGATACTGCCGAGCGCTTCAAGGGGATGGCTGAGGATACGGAGGTACAACGTGCGCTGGCTGGTGATTTTGGAGAATCGATACAAGAGTTGATTGCCTCCCAGATGGAAGGGGGAGAGCAGGGACCAAGCTTCTACGAGCTGGCTCAGTCTGGCGCACTGGGGGTGGATCCGTTCGCTGGCAACAAAACGGCCTCACAGGTTGCAGCAGAGGGGCACAAACCCAAAGCACTGAGGGCACCAACCGAACAAGAGAGAGAGATAGAGGGGTATCGGCAGACGGCTGAGCAGAAGCAAAAAGATAGCTTTGCTCAACGTGAGGCGTTGCAGAGCGCCACGTTTGAGCCCGGCATTGAGTCGCAACATGCAGCAGAGGCCGCCACACAGGTTCGTGATCAATCGATTGCACGAGCTGGGAGTGAGACAGATTCGATCTTTGGCCCGCTTCAATCCTTACGCATTACACGCAAAGGCAAGCCGTTTGCCAGTAAAAAAGAGGCTCAGCTTGCCAGCCGCAAGGGCAAGGAGACCCCGGTTCCGCTAAATGGTGGCGGGTTTGGGGTGGCCGAGATTGCCGAGGTGGAGCATGCAAGTGCCACGAGCCTCGACGACACCGTTACCAGCCAGCCACAAGCAGAGGTGAGCAATGAGCCAGTTACCCCAGTACCTGCAATCAGCAGTGAGCGACAAGGTGATCAGCCTGGAGCAGGCCAACAAGCTGCAACGGGTTCTGAACCAACCACTGCCGAACTTGCCGGACGAACTCGAACTGGAGATCCGGCAGACCTCGCTCCTGATCTACCTGCACCTGATGGATCATCACGAGATGACCCTGCACTGAAAACAGCCCCGGCCACTGATGCCGGGGTTGTTGTTTCTGGGGCTACCATATCGACACCTACGCCGTGGACTGAGGCTATCAATAACCCTGACGGCACCATCACCCTGAAAGGTGATCTGCCCATGATCAAGCGCTGGGCCAAGGATACTGGTGTGAAGGTTATCCCAGGAAAAGGTGGGCTGGTTGTGGCCAAGTCTTCGGCCACCAAGGTGCAAGAGCTTGCCAAGCCTGCCGCCAGTGAGTCGGAGCTGCAGCTCGAAGCAGCTCGTGCCGAGGTGGCGCCAGCGCCCACCGATGCGCAGAAAGAGACGGGTAACTACAAGAAGGGGCGCCTCACGCTGCAGGGGCTGCATATCGCGCTCGAGAATCCCAAGGGGTCCATCCGCTCCGGCACCGATCAGGCCGGCAAGGCGTGGCAATCGACCATGGCTCACGACTATGGCTATATCAAGCGAACGCTCGGTGCTGACGGTGATCACGTTGATGTGTTTATCGGTGACCAACCAGATAGCGAGACGGTTTTTATAGTGGACCAGGTTGATCCCAAGAGCGGCAAGTTTGACGAGCACAAGGTGATGATGGGCTTTGTTGATGAAGCCGCCGCTCGCGTTGGCTATTTGGCCAACTACGAGAAGGGATGGAAGGGGTTGGGCGCTATCAAAGCCATGCCGGTCGAGGCCTGTCTCTTGATCAGATCTTGATCCCCGAAGCCATCATCTCTTTGGCGGCAATAAAGCCGTCCAGTTTACTTTGCAGTGTTTGCCAGCCTTCCCAGAGTGAGCTCCAGCCTGCAATCCCTGTTC
>NZ_JAACGC010000042.1:0-38830 GCF_029237385.1 Aeromonas sp. 1HA1 | reverse complement strand
ATCTGGCGCTGCCAAAAATCAACGCGTTCTTGAGTGGTCATAGCGGAAATCCCAACGTAGATACGATGGGTTTCAGTGTGCCGAGGTGATCTCAGTAAAAACAGGTGCTGATTCAGGGGCGCTTACGGTTATCACTGCAAAAGCCTGCGACGCTTGAGATGAAAAAAATCCGAACCCTGTTACCGGGGTTCGGATTTTTTATGGTCAGCGAAAGGGGAGGGGCTCAGCCCTTCGGCGGAGCTCGGCCAAGCTCCGTGCCTATGGCTAGGAGCACAATCCCTGCGCGATTGCCATTCTATAGGTCGCTACGAGGTGCTCAGAAAGGTGGGTGTCCCATTTTTCATGGAATGAAAAATGGCAAGCGTTGCGAATCACTCTTAAATGCTTTGTTAAGTTTTTTTCTTTGCTATTAACTCTTTAACGCGTTTAATTACATATTGCGAAAACAATGGATGAGCAACAACTGCATCAAACTCGCCTCTGACATCATATGAACGAATTATTAAACTACATATTTCAGATTCAGATTTTTGCTTGTTTGATTGATATTGAGCTGGGAGT
Organism: Aeromonas sp. 1HA1; assembly: GCF_029237385.1. NCBI lineage: Bacteria > Pseudomonadati > Pseudomonadota > Gammaproteobacteria > Aeromonadales > Aeromonadaceae > Aeromonas > Aeromonas sp. 1HA1. The sequence goes on along the minus strand of NZ_JAACGC010000042.1, from coordinate 38,269 downwards.
ATTGCATTTATCCTAGGCTGTAACGCATGGCTATTAGTTTCATCCAATATCTGCGTCAATACCTCTCTCCAAGGGCGAGAGTCGGTTTCTTCATTAACAATCGCATCATTAAAAACCCATGCTCTATAATTTCGGTCCCCAATGTTAAACATTTCTTCTGAGCTTGAAGTCGTAAAACTAACATCATTAACGTTATTACTTTCGGATATATTTGCACCACTAGGTGCACGTTTTGTTTTATATGTTTTTACTATTTGACCATGAAAATCTATTTCTACAAAAATAATTGGAATTTCTATTGTGTTACAAAACTTAATAAGTACTGCATCCCGAGAAGCTCCTGTATCATTAATTATTTTCTTTAGGAAATGTTCAACAGAAATGAACGTTTTTTGCAAATCTAGCAGCCAAAATCTAGGAATCAATAATTCAGCTGCAAATTGATTTGCTTCACTTTCCATTTCCCTATATTCAAAGTTTGCCTCCATTGGGTTTATGTGAGATACGATAGTACCTGTATGCCAAGGGATTATTATATGCCCTAACTCATGGGCTAAAGTAAACTTCTTCCTAGTTGGAGGCTGCGACATATTGATTAATATTTGAGGTTTTTTATCCCCGCCGATCCCAACAGTCACACCATCGGCATCAAATGGAAAATGATGTTCCTCTATATCAGCATACTTCTCAACAAGCTCATTTAAGTTATAAGGAGGTTGTACTCCGTGCCTAGATAATACTCTTGCGGCCATTTTTTCTACAGGAGTCACTATGCTTTTCCAATCAGTTTTAACCAAGCTTCCATACGGAGAGCTTCAGCTGAAGTTTCTGCTCGTGCAGCTAATGCAAGCCTTTCTTGGTTTAATTCAGCATCAAAAGTAGTTTGATTTTTCCTCGCAGATAAAATAAATGGAAGAACTGATGGATTAGTCGACCAAACTGAGTACTCTTCCCAAGTCATTCCTAGGTATTCGTGCAACTCTAGAGTTGTTTCCTCATCATCATGCCAACTATCAATGAAATCATCGATTTCATCTTCTAAAACATCACCATTTAGACATAAATTTACAAAGCTCATTTGATGCTCCTAATTCTGCTTGCTGATTCTTCGGCCTTTAACTGCAGGTTTGATCATCAAACCGCTGGTAGGGCAAGCCACACCCAAATGGCGACCATTTTTATTGAACACCTCTAATTCACCATGAAGAGAGTCCCAAGTATAATATCTGTTTTCAGAGTCATCTTTATACACTTTTCTCCCACCATCAATACCTATGACTCTAAAATTATCTAGTATTGAAGGCCTTGGAATTGGTAAACCACCCAAATTTATACTCCTAATTATAATAAAAATGCAGGGTTATAAAAAACTTAACAGTGATTAGATGGAAGGCGGTACTAATCCGTTAGCAGAGAATTCCATTTAACTCCGTAACATTTCAATCGCCGCCAAGTAAAAAAATTATGAAATCATAACATTACAGATTACATCAGGTGTCCGTGTGTATTCGCTTCACTTCTTCTTTTTGCGCCACCATTACGACTGTATAAAAAAAGCACATGGGGGCTCATGGACGATGCGGCCAAGCCACGGCGGCGTGAGCCGCTCAGAAATCCACATAAGGCCGTCACCATGTTCAGTGATCGCGCCACTCGTGCTACTCGCTTATCCATTCCATCCGGCAAGGCTACCGCCCTGAATGTCAGCCTCCAGTCTGCTGCTTTTTACCTGCGCGGTTTCGCTGGCCTGGCTCATGGGTGACTCCGACGAGGCTGTTGCCAAACGGCTATATTAGCGAGCGATGCTGGAGAGGGAAGCGGGAGATGATGGTTTTCTGGGCAAGATCAATAAATTAGTCATCCTGAGCCGTGTTGAAGTCGAACATCAACAACGCAAGGGCTGATCTTCAATGAAATTGGGACAGCTACCGTTTTGAACGCCGCGTAGCGGCTAACAGGCCATGATTGGCTTGTCGCCACGTGCCGCTGAAGGGCTCGACATAGCTACAGACGTTTGGCCGAGCAGCTTCCTCCTCCCTAGATGCCGGTCTCTCTGGTATGATGCGTCATCATTTAGCGACCGGTGACGAGACCAGCATCATGGTGGTCAGGCTGCCGGTGTGGCTATTTTGCCCCGGGGCGCAGAGGTTGTGGCCCGATAGCACGGATTTTGACTATGAGTACTGAACTGATCTACGGCATTCACGCTGTATCCGCGCTGCTGGAGCGCACCCCGGAGCGTTTCATCGAAGTGTGGGCCCTCAAGGGGCGGGATGACGACCGGCTGCAACCCCTGCTGACCGAGCTGGAGTCCCTCGGCCTCAAGGTGCAGAGCGTGAACCGCAAGACCCTTGATGACAAAGCGGAAGGTAACAATCACCAGGGCATCATGGCCAAGGTGATAGAGGCGCCCAAGCTGGCCGAGCACGATCTGGCCAGCCTGCTGGACGAGCTGGTGGCACAACAGAGCCAGCCCTTCCTGTTGGTGCTGGACGGGGTGACTGACCCGCACAATTTGGGTGCCTGCCTGCGCAGCGCCGATGCAGCTGGCGTGCATGCGGTGATAGTGCCGCGGGACAAGGCCAGCGGCCTGACCTCAGTGGTGCGCAAGGTCGCCTGTGGCGCCGCCGAAGTGGTGCCGCTCATCCAGGTCACCAACCTGGCTCGCACCCTGCGTGAGTTGCAGGAGCGCGGCGTCTGGCTGGTTGGCACCGCTGGCGAGGCGGATCACGATCTCTATCAGGCCAAACTGACCGGCCCGATGGCACTTGTTATGGGCGCCGAAGGCAAGGGCATGCGCCGTCTGACTCGCGAGCATTGCGACGAGCTGGTGAGCATCCCGATGGCCGGGGCCGTCTCCAGCCTCAATGTGTCGGTGGCAACGGGCGTCTGCCTGTTTGAAGCCGTGCGTCAGCGTCGCGCCTGAGGCGAACGGGATGGACAGACCCCCGTTTAGCCGGGATCGGGTCATGAATGAGCAGGAGGCCGCGCGCCTCCTCTCTTTTGCCCGTCCGCTGACATTAACCCCCCGCACCTGTCTCTGGCATGCGGGCGACAGGCCCGACCTGCTGGTCAGGGTTGAGCAAGGGCTGCTACGGGCCAAGGTGGTGCTGGCGGATGGCCGTGAGTACATCAAGGAGTTCTACTGGGAGGGGGACGAGTTTATCGATTTCCACCATCTGCTCAGTGGTGAACCTGCCCGCTACAGCGTGGAAGCGCTGGAGCCCTGCCGTTTGCAACTCTTCAACCTTGGCGACTTGCGTCAGCTCTCTTGCTGGCCCGCCTGGTATCACCACCTGCTGGCGGTGCAGTTGCGGATCAAAGAGGAGAAGGAGTTGCTCTTGCTGACCGAGAGCCCTCAGGCCCGTTATCAGCACTTTCTGCAACGCTTTCCCGAGCTGGACGCCAGGGTGCCGGATCACCAGATCGCCGCTTATCTGGGCATCACCCCCATCAGCCTGAGCCGTATTCGCAAACGGTTGAAGGATCTTAACAAAAGTTAATGCTTGCGCCTGCGCGGCTGGCTATGCTGCCCTTCTCATCATGAGCAAGGAACTTCCATGAACTGGTCCCTCAAGTCTTTTGAACAACTCGATGTCAACGAACTGTATGAACTGCTCACCCTGAGATCCCGCGTCTTCGTGGTGGAGCAGACTTGTGTTTTCCTCGATATGGACGGGGTCGACAAGCGTCCCGACGTGCAGCACCTGCTCGGCTGGCAGAATGGCGTGCTGGTGGCCTACGCCAGACTGATGGCGCCCGGCGTGGCCAAGTCGCATCAGGTGGTGATCGGCCGGGTGGTGACGGCGCCCGAGGCCAGAGGCGATGGTCTGGGTCACCAGCTGATGCAACAGGCGCTGCAAGAATGCGAACGGCTGTGGCCCGGGATCAGCATCTATCTGGGCGCTCAGGCGCACCTGCAGGGTTTCTATGGTCGTCATGGCTTCACCGCCGTGGGCGAGCCCTATCTGGAAGATGACATTCCCCACATCGGTATGACCTCCTTTTAATATCTTTTAGGCATAACAATGAAATTATTATGTCTTGAGGTAGTAAAGAAAACGGGTGCTCGCCGCCATATTACTGGGTACCCTCTGAATGATTAATCGGCAACTGTTGATGGATATGTTTAAAAATGGTTTTTTACCCCATTAATACTGAACAAGATTCAGCGATTGAGCCGTTGAGCCATTTTATCTGCGTTCGCCACACGAGTCGCTGTCGCTGATGGAGCTGTTGCGCAAGCGGTTCGCTCTGGACCTGCAAACCTTCGCCATCATCACTCTGGTGCTGGGCAATCTGGCCCAGGCCTTCTCCGATGTGCTGGTCAAGCTGATCGGCCCCGGTTTCAGCCCCTTCCAATACATGGTTCTGCGCCAGCTGCTGACCCTGCTGGTGCTGCTGCCCTTCATGCTGCGTGTGCCGAGAGCGGCTTGGGGACTGGGTGCCTGGAAATGGCACCTGCTGCGCGGTCACCTCTGTCTGCTCGGCGGGGGTGGCATGATGCTGGCCCTGACCCAGCTGCCGCTGGCCACGGCCAACGCCATCTTCTATGTCTCTCCGCTGCTGACCCTGCCGCTGGCGGCCTGGTTGCTCAAGGAGAAGATCCACTCCCGGGTCTGGCTGTTGGGGGGCATAGGCCTGCTCGGGGTCGTGTTCGTGCTCAAGCCGGGGGATTTTCATCTGGCGGGACTGGGTGCTCTGGTGACCGCCTTCACCCTGGCGCTGTTCAACGTGACCGGCCGCAAGTTGCCAGCGGGTATCTCTGTGGTGGCAACCCTGTTCTGGGCCAACCTGCTGGCGTTGCCGTTGACGGCGGGGTTGGCGGTGAATCAATGGCAGCCGGTGGACTGGCGTCTGCTGGCGCTGATCGGTGGCAGCGCGGTGATGCAACTGCTCTACCATGCCAGCTGCATCTACGCCTATCGGCAGGTGGAGGCCAACCGTATTGCGGCAACCGAATATTCAGGCCTGATGTTCGTGGTATTGCTGGGGATCTGGCTGTTTGGCGAGATCCCGGTCTGGAACCTCTGGGTCGGGATGGGCTTTATCCTGCTGGCCATCCATTGGCAGCGTCGCCTGAGCTAGGTCACTCTGCTCTCCTCCCTATGACAAACCGGCTGTTGGCCGGTTTGTCATATGAGCATCTTATGAAGCCGATCTCGGTTGTTGCACCGAAAGTAGGGTAGTCTGTCCCGCTCTTAGTGACAGGAACCCGTCGTGACACCCACCCTCTTTGCGGCCATCCTGCTGGCCGCGCTGTTGCACGCCCTCTGGAATGCGCTGGCCAAGCGCCAAGCCGAGGGGCGCGTCAGCGTATTGCTGGTCTCCCTCTGCTCCGGGCTGTTTGCCGCCCCCTTCTTGCCGCTGGTGGGACTGCCTGTGCCTGCCGAATATCCCTGGCTGGCGCTATCCATCCTGCTACATTGCGGTTATTGCCTGTTTCTCGGTCGGGCCTATCGGCTGGGGGAGTTCGGCCAGATCTATCCGCTGGCCCGTGGCAGTGCCCCCCTGGTGACCCTCTTGCTCGGGGTGCTACTACTGGGGGAGGTGCCAGGTGGAGTGGCGGTAGCGGGGGCTGTGGTGCTGGTCAGCGGGGTGTTGCTGATGGCCTGGCGTGGCGGCATCAGGCTGGTGCCTGCAGCTCTGCGTGCCGTGCTGATCACGGCGCTGTTCACCGCCGCCTATACCCTATCCGATGGCGCTGGCGCCCGTTCGGCCGGGGCGCCTGTGCGCTACACACTCTGGTTGTTTGCCCTGACGGCCTTGATGATGCCGTTGCTGATGCGCTGGCAGAGTCGCACCGCCTGGCACGCGCACGATCTCGCGGCATGGCGAACCGGTGCGCTCGGCGGCGCCCTGTCACTGCTTGCCTACGGCATCGTCATCTGGGCCATGACCCAGGCGCCCATCGGGCTGGTGGCGGCGCTGCGCGAGAGCAGCGTGCTGTTTGCTGTGTTGCTCTCCTGGTGCTGGCTGGGGGAGCCGTTGGGGCGGGTGCGGCTGTGGGCCGCGCTGGTGATCCTCTGCGGTATCCTGCTGATCCGCCTCAGCTGATTGGTGACGACGTCAGGCCGGGATACGTCCGGCCTGACGTTTGACTTAAGGAGTGACCCGGGTGACCAGGGTGAAGCCTTCCTCGCAGGGGGCCAGTTGCACCCGAACCTGGCCCAGTTCTGCCAAGTTGCTGACGTGGGTGCCGCCGCAGGGGATGGTGACCTCCGCTCCTGCCAGCATGCAGTGCCAGTAGCGCGAGTCTATGATGGCCTCGCCGGTCCGGCTGCGGCGGATCTCGCCACCGGCTGCCAGCCAGTCGGCCAGCTGCTGGTTGATCCTCTCTTCTATCTGCGCCAGCTCCGCCAGCAGCGCCTCGCTGTTGACTCCCTTCTTGCGCAGGCTCTTGCCGATGCGGTACTGCTCTTGGGAGCCCATGGGCTCGACCCGTGAGCTCTGGATGGCGAGGCGGTCAAAGTCGGGCTGATCCAGCGAGTCGCGCTCGCTCACCTCTTTGCGCCAGTAGGGAACCAGCACCCGGTTGAGGGCCAGCGCCGCCAGATGGCAGCCGCTGTGGCCCAGGCTCAGGGCATCGCGGGCAGCGGCATCTACCTTCAGTTCAACCCTGGAACCCACCGCCAGAGAGTGCTGGCCTGCCAGGGGATGTACCACCACGAAGGCCCACCCTTCGGCGCCACGCTTGACCGGGATATCTGTGTCCACGAACAGTGCTCCTTCGGGGCTGATGGCCCCCATGCGGCAGGGGCCCACGCTGGCGTTGCCGCCATCCCAGCAAACCGTGCCCACATCGCCTGGCTGATCGGGCCAGAGGTGGCTCTGGGGATGGAAAGGGGTGAGGTCGGTCACCAGCAGGCTGGTGTCGCCGCTCTGGCAGAAGACCACGCTGGCCTGTTCATGATGGTGGCCCAGTACGAAGCTGGCTCGAGTGTGTTCCATGGATGGCTCCTGCGAATCGAAGAGGAAGAGAGAGCCGCAGCATACGCCAAAGTGCAGACCGGCTCATTAACCTGGGTTAATAAGCCGGCCTGAATAGCGGGTTGTGAGCGCTAGATCATGGCGACCAGCAGGTAGGCGTTGAGCCCGATCACCAGTGCGACGATGAGGCGGCCGACTGCCTGAGTCACCGGATGGTTGCGATACTTTCCCATCAGCGTCCGATTGCCGGTCAGGATCAGCAGTGGAATGAGCGCGAGCGCGATGCCGAAGCTCAGCACCACCTGGCTCAGCACCAATATTTCGGTGGTGTTGAGCCCCATGGCTATCACCACAAAGGCGGGGGCCATGGTGATGGCGCGGCGCAGCCAGAGCGGTATGGCGAAGCGCACGAAGCCTTGCATCACCACTTGACCGGCGAGCGTACCCACCACTGTGGAGGAGATGCCGGAGGCCACCAGTGACAGGCCGAACAGGGTGGCGGCGGCCTGCCCGAGCAAGGGAGTGAGCGTCTGGTAGGCGGTTTCTAGTTCGGCCACTGGCTGGTGAGCGCCGTGGAAGGCGGCGGCCGCCACGGCCATCATGGCCAGGTTGACGAAGCCGGCTATGGTCATGGCAATGGCGACGTCCACCCGGGTGGTGTGCAGTCGCTGGGGCACTGTGCCTTGATCCAGGGTGTGCTGGGTCAGCGCCGAGTGCAGGTAGATGACGTGAGGCATGACTGTTGCACCGAGCACGCCAGCGGCCAGGTAGACGGCGTCGCTGTTGGGTAGGCCGGGGAAGAGGGCGCCTTCCAGCAGGCTCGGTAGATGAGGGCGGGAGAGCACCAGCTCGACGATATAGGCCGCTGCCACGAACAGCAACAGGCCGCCAACCACGAACTCCAGCGGCTTCTGACCGCGGGATTGCAGCATCAGAATGCCCCAGGTGACCACGGCCGTGATGCCGGCACCCTCCAGCAGGGTGATGCCGAGTAGCAGCTTGAAGCCCACGGCCGCACCGATGAACTCGGCGAGATCCGTGGCCATGGCGATGATCTCCGCCTGTATCCAGTAGGCCCAGACCGCCGGTTTGGGCAGCCGGTCGCGGATGTGCTCCGCCAGGTTCTTGCCGGTGACTATGCCGAGCTTGGCCGAGAGGGTCTGCACCAGCATAGCCATCAGATTGGCCCATACCACCACCCACAGCAGTTGATAGCCGAAGGTGGAACCAGCCTGGATATTGGTGGCGAAGTTGCCCGGGTCTATATAGCCGATGGCTGCGATAAAGGCGGGGCCAAGCAGGGTCAGTTTGAATTTACGGGCCGGAATGGCCGTGGTCAGCGCGGGTTGCATGGCAACACCCTCCATAAGATGATGGAGAGAGAATAGATCTAAATGATAATTATTATCAATTGTTGTGTTGTATCATACCCATAGATAAAAACATCTGCGGCGGCCAGTTGCAGTGGGGGATGTGATTTCGTACAATACGCCGCCCTAGAAAGCAGTGTCTAAACACACCATACGTTCCTTGCCTCCGAGGTCTGGCTGCACCTGGGCGGAGGCTGAATTAATCCGTAAGGAGCTAAAATGCGTCATTACGAAATCGTCTTCATGGTTCATCCGGACCAGAGCGAGCAAGTACCCGGCATGATCGAGCGTTACACCGGCGCTATCACCACCGCGGGTGGTACTATCCATCGCATGGAAGATTGGGGCCGTCGTCAACTGGCTTACCCGATCGACAAGCTGCACAAAGCTCACTACGTTCTGATGAACGTGGAAGCAGAGCAAGCCGTTATCGATGAACTGGAAACCAACTTCCGTTTCAACGATGCCGTTATCCGCAACATGATCATGCGCACCAAGCACGCCGTGACTGAAGTTTCTCCTATGGCCAAGGCCAAGGAAGAGCGCTTCGTCCGTCGTGACGACGAGCGCCGCGAAGATACTGTTGAAGCAGCGTCTTCCGAAGAGTAATTCTGGATCACTGAATAGAGGATAAAGGCCATGGCACGTTATTTCCGTCGTCGTAAGTTCTGCCGCTTCACTGCCGAGAACGTTACCGAGATCGACTACAAAGATATCGTTACTCTGAAAAACTACGTCACTGAATCTGGCAAGATCGTACCGAGCCGTATCACCGGTACCCGCGCCAAGTATCAGCGTCAGCTGGCACGCGCCATCAAGCGTGCTCGTTACCTGGCTCTGCTGCCGTACACCGATCTGCACAACAAGTAAGAATCGGCCCGGCACTTAAGCCTAACTCAACTTTTATAGAGGAAAGGTAATGCAAGTTATCCTGCTCGACAAAATCGCCAAACTGGGCGGTCTGGGTGATCAAGTCGCTGTTAAAGCTGGCTACGCCCGTAACTATCTGATCCCGCAAGGCAAAGCCGTTATGGCTACCAAGGCCAACATCGAGACTTTCGATGCTCGCCGTGCTGACCTGGAAGCCAAACTGGCTGCCGGTAAAGCTGCCGCTGAAGAGCGCGCTGCCAAGCTGGGTGAACTGGCTGCTGTTGTCATCGCCTCCAAATCTGGCGACGAAGGCAAGCTGTTTGGTTCCATCGGTACCCGTGACGTGGCTGATGCCATCACTGCTGCCGGCGTTGCTGTTGCCAAGAGCGAGGTCCGCATGGGCAACGTTCTGCGTAACACCGGCGAGTACGAAGTTGTTGTTCAGCTGCACGCTGACGTTAAAGCAACCGTACAAGTTCAGGTTGTTGCCCTGTAATAGCGTTTCGCTGTTGCAAAAAAACCCGCGCATTTGCGCGGGTTTTTTATTTTGGGAACGAGGGGTAAAGTGAGGTTCTGTTCCTCTGGAGGAGAGCCTTATGGCAGCCTGGGTTGAAGGTAGGGTCATTGAGCGTATCGAATGGACCCCCACCCTGTTTTCCCTGCGTGTGGAGGCCGAACTGGCCCCCTACAAGGCAGGGCAATTTACCAAACTGGCCCTTGTTCAGGGTGATCGCCGCATCCAGCGGGCCTACTCCTTCGTCAATCCGCCTTCTGCGCCGTACCACGAGTTTTATTTCGTCGAGATCCCCGATGGCGAGCTGACTCCCACTCTCGGTTCCCTGCAAGCGGGCGACACTCTGTTGGTGCAATCCCAGGCGACCGGCTTTCTGACTCTGGATGAGCTCCCGCCCGGCCGCGATCTCTGGCTGCTCTCTACCGGTACCGCCATCGGCCCCTTCCTCTCCATGCTGGCGGACGGCGAGGCCTTCGACCGCTTCGAGAACCTGGTGCTGGTGCATGGGGTACGCAAAGGGGAGGAGCTGAGCTATCAGCCGCTTATCGCCAGTTTTACCGAGCAGCAGGGGGCTCGCTTTCGCTACGTGCCCTTCGTCAGCCGTGAGACCTGGCCCGATGCGATGGCAGGGCGGATCCCGGCGGCCATCGCCAACGGCCAGTTGCAGGAACGGGTGGGGCTGGGTTTTTCAGCGGAGTCGAGTCAGGTGCTTATCTGTGGCAATCCGGCCATGGTGAAGGAGACTCAACAGACCTTGCTGGCATTGGGACTGGCCAAAAACCTGCGCCGGGCGCCGGGCAATATCAGTGCGGAGAATTACTGGTAGTCCAACGAACACAGGGGCCTAGTGCCCCTGTGTGATTACTGCGGTGGTGGCGGTTAGTTCTGCTTGCCGTTCCCGTTGCCATTGCCCTTCTGCTTGTTATGGCCCTGACCCGGATTATTGCCGCTGTGAATGCTGCGGTTGTAGTGATCCCGGTACTTGCCATCCATCTTGTCACAGTTGAGTTTGATCCGGCTGTCGCCAATGCCAAGATCCAGGCAGTTGTTCTGCCACCAGTCGTACTCTTTGTCATCCCAGTCGAGATTGATCTTGATGCCATCACCGGAGATCTTGATGCCATCGCCATGCTTGCTGGGGGGGGCCGCAAACGCGATGCCGTGCGCCATGAGCAGGGAGAGCAGCAGGGCGCCGCGATGGATAATGGGGTTGTGTTTGGTTTGGGTCATCGCAAGGGGACTCCTGTCGTTACTGGCCACTCTGCGAATTGGCAGGGATCTGGTTGGTTTTCGGTGGCTGGTTGCGGTTCTCTTCGTCTTTCAGATTGAATTTGACCGCCTCGCAGTCGGCCGGCGCGGTTTCGCCGCCCCCCAGATCGAGGCAGTCGTTCTGGGGCCAGCCGAACTGCGTGTCATCCCAGTTCAGATTGAATGTAAGCTCATCGACGGAGAATTCGGAGCCACTGCTCTCTTGATAGTGCTGTGTCGCTGCGGCGTTGCCGGTAACCAGAAGAAGGGAGAGTAGCAAAGTGGTCTTACTGTTCATGATGGCCTCTGATAATTGTAACGGTGGATGAGTCTACAGACCGGGGCTGAACCTGAGCGGAACCGTACTCCATCTCACCACATGATCAAGTCAGGCAGGGATTGTATCGCTTTTCTGCTGCCGATTTGTCCGTTTTGGTCGCACTCTGGGCAGCTGGTTGTCAATCTGAAGGAATTCAGTCATTTGCCCTTCTCTGTGCGAGTCTGGCGACTATAATCGGCAGCCAACTTTTCCTGCACAGCACACCCCTTCATCATGACCACACAGGACTCCTCCGCGCTGCGCTACCCCAAGGGGTGGTTTGCTCTGACGACGGTATACAGTTTCACCGGGCTGGCCATTCTGGCCTCCATCATCTTCTCCCTGCTGCTGTTCCTCTCCATCGATGACAACCCGCTGATGAAGTGGCTGTTCGGCGGGCTGGCCATCATCTTTGAACTGGGCAAGTTTTACGTCTGGTACGAGTATGGGGAGTGCAAGGCGCGGCGGGATCTGGGGGGGGCCTTCTGGTCGCTGCTGTTCTACAGCGTGCTGGCCGCCATCTCCATCGGCGGCAGTATCGGCGGCATCAATAGCGCCACCAACACCATACTGAGCCAGCAGGCGCATCACGAGCGGGAGCTGGCCCGTTTCGACGAGCAGATCGCCAGCATAGAGCGCCAGATCCAGCTCAACGAGGAGGCGGCTCGCAAGTACATAGAGATGGCACGTATCTCCAGCGGTGTCAGCGGCTTGCAGCAGGCCAACACCAAGCTCAGGTTGCAGCAGGATGAGTTGCGCCAGGAGCGGGATGCCAAGCCGGTCAATGAGCAGTCCTCCATGCTGGGGTTGATGAGCAGTCTGGCGGACGGCGTGGGCATGAGCCTCAGCCAGGTGCAGTTCTTGTTAGTCTGCTTCCTCTCCGTACTGCTGGATGTGTTTGGCGCCTTCTTCGTCAGCCTGATTGGCGAGGAGAACCGCTTTCGCCGCATGTGGCTGTGGCAGCAGGCGCGGGAGCAGGCTGCGGCGTGGCAGGCTGAGTCTGCGGCCACTGTGCCACCGGTGGCGAGCAGGCCGGAACCCGAGCCCGCAGTGGTGGCCCAGGTGCGTTCCGTGTTGGAGAGCGGCGAGCTCAAGTGCAGCAAGCGCTCGGTGGCACTGGCCCTTTCGCTCTCGTTGGAAGAGGTAGACAGGGTATTTCAGCATCTGCTGGCCCAAGGGGTGCTGGGGCAGGGCAGCAATCGCCACTACCACCTCAGTGGACAAGCGGGTTGAGAGCCAGGCCACCTCTGGGTGGCCTTTTTATTGCCGCGAGCGGCAGCGTTAGTGAGTCAGCACCATCATCAGGCTGAGGAAGGCGGCTAGCCCCCCACCTATGCCGATGATCCAGTAAAACCCCTTGGCCCCCTGTTTGAGCGGGATGTGGAAGTAGAGCAGCAAGGCCCACCACCCCAGAGCCAGCAACAGAGGAATAAGAAACATTCGAGCCATGGTGTCCTCGCTGTTATTCTGTTGACCCTTGATCAGTCAACAGGATGGATTGTGCAATGACGCAGCTACAGATTACCGCATTCGGCGACCCCTCGGTACTCAAGCTCAACCCTTCGCAGGATAAGGTGCCCGCGGAGGGGGAAGTTCGGGTGCGCATCTGCTTTGCGGGAGTCAATCCCATCGATGCCAAGACCCGGGCCGGCCTCGGCTGGGCGGCGGCCCAGAACAAGGACAATCTGCCCTGGACACCGGGGTATGATGTGGCTGGCGTGATTGAGACGGTGGGCCCGGGTGTCACGGCGCTGGCAGAGGGGGATCAAGTGTGCGGCATGGTGGGCTTTCCGCTGGCAGGTGGCGGCTATGCCGACAGTACAGTGGTGAGCGAAGAGGCACTGGTCAAGCTCGATGGCATCAGCCTCAAGCAGGGCGCAGCCCTGCCGCTGGCCGGTCTCACCGCCTGGCAGGGGCTGTTTGAACATGGTGGCCTCAAAGCCGGGCAGCGGGTGCTGATCCTGGCCGGTGCCGGTGGTGTTGGCCATTTGGCGGTGCAGTTTGCCAGCGCTTATGGCGCCGAGGTGGTCGCCACGGCCAGTCGTGACAATCACGATTTTCTCCATAGACTGGGGGCCGACCAGCGGGTGGATTACCACGACGCTGACTGGGCCGCGCAGATCCTGGCCCAAGGGCAGGTCGATCTGGTGCTGGATCTGGTGGGCGGCGAGAGCGGCAAGGCGGCGCTTGCTTGCGTCAAGCCCGGTGGCCGTCTGGTGACAGTGCCCACCATCACGGCCCCGCAGATCAAGGATGCGGCGGCCGATACCGGCATAGAGGTGCTCGGCATGCTGGTGCACCCCGACAGCAAACAGCTGTCCCAGATGCTGAACCTGCTGCGCCAGGGGGATGTGCACATCACAGTCGATAGCGAGTTTGCCCTGGCCGAGGGGGCGCAGGCCCATCAGGCCATCGAGGGTGGTCATGTCCGTGGCAAGCTGGTGCTGCGCATGCCTGCCGCCGATAGCCTGCCCGGATGAATGGCATTGCCGAGATGGGGCTGGGCTGGCTGTTTCTGAGTGCCTTCACCTCCGCCACCTTGTTGCCTGGCAGCTCGGAAGTGCTGCTGGGCGCCATGGCGGTTAAGGGAGAGTGGAGCATGACCAGCTTGCTGCTGTGGGCGACGCTCGGTAATACCCTCGGCTCCATGACCACCTGGTGGCTCGGCTGGCTCGCCACCTTCAAGAAAAAGCCGGAAGATTTTCAAGGCCGTGGGGAACAAAAAGCCCTCGGCTGGCTCAAACAACATGGTCACTGGTGTCTGCTGCTGGCCTGGACGCCTGTTGTTGGTGATGGCCTCTGCCTGCTGGCCGGTTGGCTACGTCTCTCCTTCTGGCGCTCTATCATCCTGATCGGGGTCGGCAAATTATTGCGTTATGCCCTGGTTTTTCTGTTGGCCAGTCATATTTTCTAGCCCTTTTCTTCACTCACGAGGTAACCGTGAACAAACTCATTCCATTAAGTATTCTGCTGGGTTTCACCCTGCCTGTGCTGGCCGCCCCCATCCTGGTGTCCGAGCAGGTCAAGGAAGAGGGCAAGCTTGGCATTCCTTACCAGATGTTCAGGCTGGACAACGGTTTGACCGTGATCCTGGCGCCTGACAAGTCAGATCCCCTGGTGCATCTCGACGTCACCTATCATGTGGGCTCGGCCCGCGAGCAGGTGGGCAAGTCCGGGTTCGCCCATTTCTTCGAACACATGATGTTCCAGGGCTCAAAACACGTTGGCGATCAGGAGCACATGCGGATCATCAACGAGGCGGGTGGCGACATGAACGGCACCACCAACAAGGATCGTACCAATTACTACGAGACGGTGCCGGCCAATCAGCTGGAGAAGGTGCTCTGGCTGGAGGCGGATCGCATGGGCTTCCTGCTCGATGCGGTGAGCCAGAAGAAGTTTGAGATCCAGCGCGCCACCGTCAAGAACGAGCGCGCCCAGCGGGTCGATAACCAGCCATACGGGCTGGTGAGCGAGAAGGTGGGGGAGGCGCTCTACCCGCGCACCCACCCCTACTCCTGGCAGCCCATCGGCTATGTAGAGGACCTGGACCGGGTCGGGGTGGATGACCTCAAGCAGTTCTTCCTGCGCTGGTACGGTCCGAACAACGCCACCCTGACCCTGGGCGGCGATTTCGATACCAAACAGGCACTGGCCTGGATCGAACAGTACTTCGGCTCCATCCCGCGTGGCCCTGACGTGGCCGAGCCGACCCCTGAGCCGGTGACCCTGCCCGACACCCGCTACCTGACGCTGGAGGACAAGGTCCATCTGCCGTTGCTCTACATCAGCTATCCGACCGTTGCCCTTGGCGATCCGCAGGAGCCGGCGCTGGACATGTTTGCCGACGTGCTCGGCGGCTCCGCCAGCTCCATGCTCTACCAGTCGCTGGTGAAAACCGGCAAGGCCATCGACGTTGGCGCCTCCCATTACTGCGAGGAGCTAGCCTGCACCCTGACCGTCTACGCCTATCCCAACCCGGCGGTGGATGGCAGCCTCAAGACCCTCAAGGGGGAAGTGGACAAGGTGATCGGCGAGTTTGCCGGTCGCGGCCTCAAGCCAGAGGATCTGGAAAAAGCCATCAACAGCTATCGCGCCTCGGCCATCTGGGGGCTCGACAGCGTCTCCGGCAAGGTGAGCCAGCTTGCCATGGGCCAGGTGTTTGCCCAGGATCCCAACTACGTATTCAAGCGACTGGATGCCATCGGCAAGGTGACCCCGGAGCAGGTCAAAGCGGCTTATGAAAAGTTCATCGTGGACAAGCCGGCCGTGGTGCTGAGCGTGGTGCCCAAGGGCAAGACGGATTGGCAGGTGGCCAAGCCGAACTTCACTCCCGCCAAGCGCGAGCTGCCCGATTACAGTCAGCATGGGGAGCCGCTGGCGCTGCGCCCGGTCAAGGACACCTTCGATCGCAGCGTGCAGCCCAAGGCGGCGGATGCGGTCAGCGTCAAGGTGCCCGCCATCTGGCACGGTAAGCTCGACAAGGGGATCGAGATCATCGGTACCCAGAGTGACGAGATCCCGGCCGTTTCCATCATGATCGCCCTGCCGGGCGGTATACGGGCCGAAGGCAAGGGAGAGCTGGGGCTCGCCAACCTCACCGCCAGCATGATGGGACAGGGCTCGGTGCGCCTGACCGAGGCCCAGCTCAGCGACGAGCTGCAAAAGCTCGGCTCCAGTGTCAGCGTCTCCAGTGCCCAGTACAGCAACCTCATCACCATCAGCTCATTGGCCGACAAGCTGCCGCAGACCCTGGCGCTGGTGCGTGAGATGTATGAGCGGCCCGGCATGCGCGAGGCCGACTTCGAACGGGTCAAGGCGCAGCTGTTGCAGGGGATGAAGCAGAGCGAGCAGCAGCCCGAGTGGCTGGCCAGCCAGGCGTTCCGCGAGCTGGTCTATGGCAAGGAAAATCGCCTCGGCCAGCCCAGTGATGGCGTGCTGGCTGATGTCGAGAAGCTGACCCTGGCGGACGTGAAGCGCTTCTATCAGAACTACTACAACCCGACCAACGCCAAGGTGGTGGTGGTGGGGGACGTGGCCCAGTCCCAGGTGGAGGAGCAACTCGGCTTCCTGACCCAGTGGGCGGGGTCCGCGCCAACCCTTGGCAGCCTCAAGCCCAAGGGTGAACAGGCCAAGCCGGGCATCTACCTGGTGGACAAGCCGGGGGCGCCCCAGTCGGTGATCCGCATCGGCCGCCGCGCCATGCCGTTCGATACCACGGGAGATTACTTCACCGCAGGGCTGATGAACTTCAACCTGGGGGGTAACTTCAACAGCCGCATCAACCTCAACCTGCGGGAAGACAAGGGCTACACCTACGGTGCCAGCTCGGGCTTCTCCGCTAATCGCGAGGTGGGCACTTTCGCCACCGGCGCCAATGTGCGGGCTGATGCGACCGTGGATGCCATCCGTCAGTTCCTCAACGAGATGGAGGGCTATCGCACGACCGGCCCGACCCCGGTGGAGCTGGACTACATGCGCAGCGCCGTCTCCCAGCAGGATGCACTCTCTTACGAAACCCTTAGCCAGAAGGCTGGCTTCCTGCTGCAGATGATCATGTATGACCTGAAGCCTGACTATGTGCAGGCCCAGAATCAGCTGATCAAAACGGTGTCACCCGAGGTGCTCAAAGCCAGCGCCGCCCGTTGGCTCGATCCGGCCGACATGGTGATTGTGGTGGTGGGCGACAAGCAAAAGCTTGAAAAAACCCTGAAGGAGCTTCATCTTCCCATCTATCCGCTGCAGCTGCCCTGAGGGCGCTTCATAAAATAGTGCCGCCCCCCTGTGGGGCGGCCACACATTTGAGCTGTGAATATGACCACGACTAGCTTGTCACTCACCGAATTGTTGACCGCCCTGGGTTCGCCGGAACGGCTGACGGCCCTCAAGGGGATCCGGCGCGGGATCGAACGTGAATGTCTGCGCATCACGCCGGAAGGGACCCTCTCCCAGAGGGATCACCCCAGGAGTCTGGGCTCGGCCCTGACCCATGCCAACATCACCACCGACTACTCGGAGAGCCTGCTGGAGTTCATTACCCCGGCCACCGACTCTATCGACAGCCTGCTCGAACAGCTGGGCGACATCCATCGCCACGCCATCCATCATCTTGGTGACGAGCGTATCTGGCCGCTCTCCATGCCCTGCTTCGTTGGTGATGAGGAGAGCATACGGCTGGCCCAATACGGCAGCTCCAATATCGGCAAAATGAAGACCCTCTACCGGCAGGGACTGAAGAACCGCTACGGCAGCCTGATGCAGGTGATCGCCGGTGTGCACTTCAACTTCTCCATGCCGGACAGCTTCTGGAGCGAGTGGCAGGATCTGGTGTGTGAGGGTTGTTGCAGCCAGCGCTTCATTTCTGACAAGTACATGGGGCTGATTCGCAACGTCTACCGCTTCGGCTGGCTGGTGCCCTATCTGTTCGGCGCCTCGCCGGCCATCTGCGACTCTTTCCTCAAGGGGCGCAAGAGCAACCTGCCGTTCCAGAAGATCGGCAAGGGCACCCTCTATCTGCCCTATGCTACCGCGCTGCGCCTGTCCGATCTTGGTTACACCAACAGCGCGCAGGCGGGTCTCAAGATCAGCCACGACAACCTGCCCGCTTATGTGAGCAGCCTGCGTCGTGCCATCAACACCCATGATCCTGATTTCGCCAAGATAGGGGTCAAGGTGAATGGCGAGTACCGTCAGCTCAACGACAACGTGCTGCAGCTGGAGAACGAGCTGTATGCACCGATCCGGCCCAAACGCACCCCGCGTAGCGGCGAGAAACCTTCGGATGCGCTGGAGCAGCGCGGCATCGAATACATAGAGCTGCGCACCGTGGACGTGAACCCCTTCACCCCGTTCGGCATAGATGTGGATCAGATCCGCTTCTTCGATCTGTTCCTGGTCTGGTGCCTGTTGCGCCCGTCCCCCGTGTTGAGTGACGAGGAGATGGCCCGCAATCGCCGCAACCAGAACAAGGTGGTGCTGGAGGGGCGTCGCCCCGGCCTGGAGCTGGAAGATGAGCAGGGCAACGCCATCGGCCTCAAGGAGCACGGCGTCAAGCTGTTCGACGAATTGGCTCAGGTGGCCGATCTGCTGGATCGCTGCTGTGGCCGCAACGACTACCGCGAGACCTTGGCCATGCACAGGGAGAAGCTGCTCAACCCGGAGCTGACCTACTCAGCCCGCCTGCTCAAGCAGTTGCTGGAGAGCGGTCAGGACAACGGCTGCTCCGGCGACGAGCTGGCGAGCCGCTATCGGGAAGAGATGCTGGCAGGCGATTTGCAGTACTGGGATCCTGCCTACTTCGCCGCCGAGGCGCGCGAGTCCCTCGCCAAGCAGCGGGAGCGGGAACGCAGCGACAGCCTGTCGTTTGACGACTTCCTGGCCGATTATTTCGGTACCAGCACGACGACAGCCTGATGCCAGGTACGCACAAACAAAAAGCCGCTCGAGTAGCGGCTTTTTTATTTCCTTGAACCTGTGCGGGATCAGGCGTGGTTGTAATCAGACATGGTTATACATGGCCTCGATCTCGCTCTGGTACTTGGATTCGATGATCTTGCGGCGCAGCTTCATGGTGGGGGTGATCTCCCCCAGCTCCATGGAGAAGGCGCTTGGCAGCAGGGTGAACTTCTTCACCTGCTCGAACTTGGCCAGCTCCTTTTGCAGATCCTGGATGCGGGCATCGAAGAACTCCATCACCCGGGAGTGGCGCAGCAGTTCGGTCTTGCACTGGTATTGCAGGTTGATGGAGCGGGCGTACTCCTCCAGCGACTCGAAGCAGGGCACGATCAGCGCCGAGACGAAGTGACGGGCATCGGCGACGATGGCGATCTGCTCGATGAAGCGATCCTTGCCGATGGTCCCCTCTACTAGTTGCGGTGCCACGTATTTACCGTTTGAGGTCTTCATCAGCTCTTTGAGACGCTCGGTGAAGTAGATGTTGCCGTCGCTGTCGAGCTCGCCCGCATCGCCGGTACGCAGGAAGCCGTCTTCGGTCATCACCTCGGCCGTGGCGTCGGGCTTGTTGTAGTAGCCGCGCATCACGGTCGGGGAACGCACCAGCAGCTCGTTGCTCTCACCCAGCTTCACTTCTATGCCGTTGAGGGCCGTGCCGATGGAGCCCAGCTTGAACTGGTTGTCTTCGTAACAGCAGACGGTGGCCGTGGTCTCAGTCATGCCGTAGCCGTACTTGAGGTTGAGCCCCATGGCCTGGAAGAAGAAGTTCACGTCGTCGGCCAGACGGGCGCCTGCCACCGGCAGGAAGCGGGTGCGACCACCGAAGCGGGCGTGCAGCTTGCGAAACACCAGCCGCTCCGCCAGCCAGAGCTGGGCGTAAAGCAGCGGCGAGGTCGCCTTGCCAGCCTGACGGCTGGTGACCAGCTGTTTGCCGACGCCGGTGGCCCAGCCGAACAGGGCACGACGCAGGCGTGGCGCCTGAGCCACCTTGGCCTGGATCATGGCGTAGGCCTTCTCGTAGAGGCGCGGCACGGCGCACATGACGGTCGGCTGCACCTCACCGATGACATCCATCACCTTCTGCGGATCGCGGATATAGACGTTCTCGGCGCCGCAGTAGAGCACGTAGTAGGTCCAGGCTCGCTCGAACACGTGGCTGAGCGGCAACATGCACAGCGACACATCCTGCTCGTTGAGATCGAGGCGGCTGTTGTGCATCTCGAAGCAGGCGGCGATGTTGGCAAAATCGAGCATAACCCCCTTGGGTTCACCCGTGGTGCCCGAGGTGTAGATGAGGGTCAGCAAGTCATCCATCCGGTACTGGGTTTCCCGTGCCCGCAACTCCTGCTCGCTGGCCTGATGGTTGCCGGAGACCAGAAAGGCCTGGAAGTGGCTGGCCTCTGGGCAGTCACGCAGGTTGACCTTGCCATCGAGGGCGACGATCTGGCGGATCTCGCCATCTTTCAACAGCGTGAGCGCCTGATCGAACTGGGCCTGTTCACCGACGAACAGCAGACCTATGTTGGCATCGCGTACGATATAGCGCAGTTGCTCAAGGGTGCTGGTGGGGTAGATAGGCACGCTGACACCGCGGGCGGCGAGGATGCCGAGATCGGCCTGGGTCCACTCCGGCATGTTGCGGGCGTAGAGGCCGACCATTTCGGTGGGCTGGTGGCCGGCGCGGATCAGCGCCTGAGCGCAGTAGTCCATGGCCTGTCCCAGAGTGCGCCAGCCGATGGCACGCCATTGGCCATCCTGTTGTACGCGCAGGGCGGCCTTGTTGCCAAGCCGGGCGATACGTTCACGCATCAGTCGAACCAGATGGAGTTTCGGCATCAGTCAAACATCCTCAAGTAACAGTTGTACGCCCGCAGGGGCACCACAAAATTGCGCTGGAGTTTAAACTCTAAGATTACAGCTTACAAGTGTGCGCCGTTTGTCTTGGATCACAAAGTCAGCAATCAGGGCAAACTTGAGGCATGATGGGGGGTGATGAATTGGATTCGTTTGGGGGTTGCTATGAGTGTCGGGATCAAGGGGGTGGTCACAGGGGTATTGCTGTTGCTGGCCGGGGCTGGCGGGCTCTGGTTTGCGCTGGGGGATATGGCCAGCGAGGAAGACAACCCCTGGCTGAGCGGCGCCGACGGATACGCCAGGGCGCAGCAGCTGGCCCAGCTCAAGGGCTATCCACTGCTCTATGTGATCGAGCGTGCCAAGTGCCGACGCTGCATGCTGCTGGACGCCACATTGTGGCAGTCACAGGAGATGGCGCCCGTGTTGGCCAGGCTGGTCAAGGTGCGGCTCAATCCGGATGCGGGGGATGGCAGCGAGCACATACTGCGCAGCTTCCCGCAGGTGGTGACCCTGCCCGGCATCTATGTGCAGCAGCCGGGGGAACCGCTCAAGCCCATCAAGATAGTGGTGGATCTCCAGCAGATCTGGATGCCGGGTGTCACCTGGCAGCGCGGCTTCTTCATGCCGTTGTCGGCGGCTGGTTTTGAAGCCGTGCTGCACACCACCCAGAGTTTGCAGGATCCGGCTCTCGACAATGCGCCGCTGCTGTGAGGCGGCCTAGCCGAAGTCGAACAGACGTGACATGAGCACGGCGTCTTCCCGATCCTGGCCGGTACCGTAGTAGTCGGCCCGGCGGCAATACTCGGCAAATCCTGCGCTCTCATAGAGGCCGATGGCGGTCCGGTTGCTGTCGCGCACCTCCAGGAACCAGGCCTCGGCCCCCTTCGCCTTGCTGCGCGTCAGATATTCCTTCAACAGCGCCCGTCCCAGCCCCTTGCCTTGACAGTCGGGGTGTACGCAGATGTTCATCAGCGAGCTGTCGCCCGCCACCAGATCCGAGATGTAGAAACCGGCGGGGCGGCCATCCAGCAGCATCAAGCCATTGAGATAGCGCGGCCCGAAGCAGGAGATCAGGTTTGCCTGGCTCCAGGGCTCCTTGTGGGCGGCCTGTTCTATGGGGTAAATCAGCTCGAAATCTGTCTCGAGCAGGGGACGAAACTCAGGCATGGTGACTCCGGGTTGGGTCGGGGCGGCGGAAGGAAAGGGGCAGATCCGGGCAACAGGGTTGCTTAACCGAGGCGCGATCTGAGTTGCTGCCACAGCGCCCGTTTCTGGGCCGGTGTCGGCGTGAGCGGGCAGACCAGCGCATCGGGCCAGGCGGGATCGGCCAGTTCCAGCCAGAGCTGGGGTGGCCTGTGCCCGGTGGGCAGCCTGGTCAGCAGCGTCACCTCGTCGACGGCGATGCCGAGCAACTGGCACAGATCTGCCAGCAGGGTCGGGGCGGGCAGGCGAGGGGCCAGGATCCAGAGCTTGCCGGCCGGCGGCGTGTCGAGCTCAGGTTGGGCCAGTGCGACGTAAGGCGCATCCCGAGCAGGGGCCGGCTCGACGGTTTCCTGGTTGCCTGGGGCTGTATGGACCCCCAGCAGGGCCGGGCGGCGCAGTTGCCAGCTCTGTATCCCCATACGGGCCAACAGGGTTTGACGCATCAGATCGGGCGTGAGGCCGCTTGGCTCAAGGGATGGCGCCTGATGTGTGCTCTGACGCACGGGATCTTGCATGGGCTGTGGCTCTGTCTTGATTTGCATTGGTGAAAAAAGCTCTGCGCAGGGTACACTCGAACGCGTTTTGCTGCATCTTTTGCGGTATGTTTTAGCCAGGAGTGGTGGCCCAGCGCCCATGCGCCAGACGGTTTTGTCCGCAGGTGGCCTCGACACAATACAATAAGCAGAACAGGGAACATTCGATCGAGTTGCGGGTGTGCCGGTTCCAGACAACCCCAGTATCGGAAGTGCGCTTATGCCACCTTTAGCACAACAGAATCTTTGCCTTGCCCCCATTCATGAACGCTTGCCAGGCCTGCTGTCGGCACTCGGAGAAGGATTGTATGAGCGCCAGGATGCCCTGCGGCTCGGTCTGCTGGCTGCCCTCAGCGGCGAGAGTGTCTTCTTGCTGGGCCCGCCCGGTATCGCCAAGAGCCTGATCGCCCGTCGTCTCAAGCTGGCCTTCCACGAGGCGCGTCACTTCGAATACCTGATGACCCGCTTCAGTACGCCGGAGGAGGTGTTCGGCCCCCTCTCCATTCAGGCGCTGAAGGAGGATGGCAAGTACCTGCGCTTGACCACGGGCTACCTGCCGGAAGCCGAGGTGGTGTTCCTCGACGAGATCTGGAAGGCGGGCCCCGCCATCCTCAACACCCTGCTCACCGCCATCAACGAGCGACAGTTTCGCAACGGCGACAGCCAGCACCCCATCCCCATGCGGCTGCTGGTGACCGCCTCCAACGAGCTGCCGGCGCCGGACAGCGGGCTGGAGGCGCTCTACGATCGCATGCTGGTGCGCGTCTGGATGGACAGGGTGCAGGAGAAGGCCAACTTCCAGGCCATGTTGTCCAGTGATGGCGTCTCTCCCCGTCACCTCTCTCCCGCCCTGCAAGTCAGGAGTGAGGAGTATGAGTTGTGGCAACAGCAGATAGAGCAAGTGGTGCTGCCCGACGAGGTGTTCGAACTTGTTTATCAACTGCGGCAGCGGCTCGACAACATGAGCGATGAGCCTTGCTACGTTTCGGATCGGCGTTGGAAAAAGGCGGTACGCCTGTGCAAGGCCAGTGCTTTCTTCCATGGCAGGCGGGAGGTGGCACCGCTGGATCTGCTGTTGCTGAAAGATTGTCTCTGGCATAACGCAGAGAGTCGTACCGCCTTGCTGACGCTGATGGAAGAGTTTGCCCGTCTGCACTGTTACCGGCAGCAGTCACTGATTGTCCGTCATATGGCCATCACCTCGGCCTTGCAGGCGTTGCAACAACAAATAAGTGCCCGGTTGGCACTCAAGGCCGAGCCCCACAGGGGGATGCTGGGCAAGCGCAGCAAGGGGTGGCAATTGCCGCTGGATGAGGCCCGCAAGGAAGGGGCGCGTGGCTTGCAAATCCAGTTGCACCTGCTCACCCCTGCCCGGCTGAGCCCGGAGGAGCCGGATCTGCTGGTAGAGACACTGGAGTGTGACAAGGTGGTACTGGGTCACTGGCAGTTTGGTGGCGACAAGGTGCTCTTTCATCCCGCGGGCAGCAAGACAGGGTTGACCCTGGAGCTTGAGCTCGACAGCAGCCAACGTCTCAACCTGCTCGACAGCCAGCGTCATCCCATTCCTCTGGTGCTGGTGTGCCGTGAGCCTTTGCCCGGGCTGATAAGTGCTCCCTGGTACCAGACGCTGGCCACTCTGAGTGAACAACTGGTGGCCCTGCGCACCGAGTTGCGCCGTCAGCGTCATCGCTTTGATGACCACCAGCCTCACCATTTTCTCGGCTCGCATTGGCTGGTGACTATTGAGGAAGGCTTTTTCACCCAGGCCCGTGAACTTGACCAAACCGCCGATCTGCTGGCTCAGTGGCAACAGCGCTTGCCACTGTTGTGCGGGGAGCCGGGGTAAATGATCGAGATTGGCACCATGAGCGCCCTGCTGGCGCTCTCGGAAGGGGAGATGGTGACTGAAATGGTGGTTGCCCTGTTGGCGAGCACCCAGATCTCCCGTTTTATCCGGGTAGGCAAGGCACAGGGCCGTTCCCTGAAACAGCGGCTGCAGCGCTGGCGCCATCAGGTGAATGACACCATAGCCCATACCCCTGTGCCTTCGACGCTGGAGCAGGAATTTCTGCTCTACCAGCACTTCATTTCCCTTTATCTCGCCCAGCTGGTGACCGAGTTGCCCACCCTGCTCAGTGCTCTGGAGCGGGGCAGTGATTTTGCCGACGAGGGACGTCAGCTGGCTCATCAGTTGGTGGACCATCCCACTGAAGGGGCCAGGCGATTGCTGCTTGATCGGTGGCGGGCCAGTCTGGTGGGGGCCTTGCTGCGCTTGCAGCAGGAGCTGGCCGAGGCGGAGCGGCTCAGGTTGCAGCAGGAGCTGGAGGAACAGATTGGCGCCAGCGAGGAGCTGGAGCAAGTGCTGGATCCCCAGCGGCGCACGGCCGGTGGTTTGTGGAACCTGGCTCAGGGGCGCTGGCAGCCTGCTTCTCTGGTGCTGATCCGTCAATATGCCGCCATGCTGGGTAAAGAGCCCATGTTGCAGGAGATCGCCGACAGCATGGGGCGCAGTCTGCACGATAACGAGCAGTTGCAGCGGCCCCAGCCACCCCAGCCCACCCTGATCCAGGAGCCGGTGTTAAGTGACGATGTGCCCGATGATCTGGTCGGGATCCACCCGGCCAATGATTTGATGAGGATGCTGCCGAGTGAAGCCGTGATGCTGGGGGTTCCCGAACTGGAGCTGGAGTTCTACCGCCGCTATCTGGAACGCCGCCTGCTCAGTTATCAGACCAGGGGTACCTTGCCGAGGCATCAGTTGCTGCCCCGTACCACGGCCCGGGGTGATCAGGCGTTGCAGCCCATGGGGCCAGTGATTGTCTGTATCGATACGTCCGGCTCCATGGGCGGTTACCCTGAGCAGTGCGCCAAGGCGCTGGCACTGGCGCTGTTGCAGCTTGCCCTGACCGAGCAGCGGCGCTGCTTTGTGATGCTCTTCTCCACCGATGTGGCGACCTTCGAGTTGACTGATGCCGATGGCCTCGATGAGGCGCAGCGTTTTCTGGCCATGACCTTCAATGGCGGCACGGATCTGCTGCCCTGCCTGAGCGCATCCCTGCACCAGTTACAGGCACCCGGTTTCGAGCTGGCGGATGTACTGGTGATCTCCGACTTTATTGCTCAGCGCCTGCCTGCCTCGCTGGTGGAGCTGATGGACCGTCAGCGTGGCCGTGGCACCCGGTTCAACGCCGTTGCCATGTCACGCCACGCCAAGCCGGCGTTGCTGCGGGTGTTCGATAAAAGCTGGCTACTCGACTGCGGTCTGCGCGGTCGCCTGTTGCGCCGCTGGCAGCGTAGCTGACACGCACCGTGCTGGCAGACTGGCCAGCAGCACTACCCCGACACACAAAAGGCCAAGCGCCAGCCACACCGGCGGCGTGACGGTTTCCCCCGCAGCCACGTCGTCATTCGCGCCGTCAAGGTGATGGGGCCGCAGCCCATTTGACCATGTTCAGATGCCGGGCAGATGGACGAGCCCCAGCGCCGGTTGAAGATGATGAGCTTGCCGGTGGGGACGTGATTCTGCCAGATGCACAGGCCTGTGCCGTCCATGGCGGCATCCAGCTTCTCCCGCGCATCCTCGGCCAGCCGCTTCAGTCGCCCATTCTCCTGCAGCAGCTTGTCATAGGCAGCCTGCAGCTCTTCGTGTGTCATGAGGGCACTCTTCTCGGTGATAAATGCCGCTTATAGTCGATGCTGGCTGTGGGCCTGTAAAGAGCGACAAAATGATATTGCTGTCCGTCTCTCGTCTTGCATCGGGCAGGTTTCTGACCCGGGTCGGGCTGTATCAACAGGTTTTGCTGGCGAGCCCCCCAAGGAGCGATATGATGAGTCAACGTTTGCGCCGCAATGAGCTTGTTTCTTCTCATGATTCATACAATGGCTTCACTTTGTCTGATACCGCTGCTCTTGCTCGCAGGGTGGATGACACCTGTGTGGGCGGCCCGGGGCCCTTTGCCTGAGCCTGCACTGGTCGGGGAGTTGAGCCAGTTGGAAAATGATGCGCTTCCCCCGCGCGTGTTCCGGCTGCGGGTAGCCGCGTTGGCCGCTCATCGGGACAGCTACTCACAACCGTTGCAGGGTCGTATCACCGGTTTGCAGTGCTGGGCGCGTGATGCCGAGCGCACCAGCGAATATGAGATGACCATTGCTTTCGCCAGTCAGCAACTGGCGTTGGCTCGTAGACAGGATGACAAACAGACGGAGGCCGGGCTCTTTATCTGTCGGGGCTTCAATCAGCAGATGCTGGGCAATATGACACAAGCCAAGGCAGATTATGATGCTGCCCTGCGACTGGCCGAGGCACTTGATGACCCCCGTCTGAAAAGCGATGCGCTCAGCTATCGGGGTGACATGTTTGCCTATCAGGGGGTGCTGGCACAGGGGTTGATAGACCTGCTTGCCGCCTATGATGGTTATGTCTCGCTGGGGCAGGAGGGGTTGAGATTGAAGGTGCTGGCACAGATTGCCAACACCTATCGGCGCATGGGGATATACGTGCGTGCCCACGAGTATTTTGAAGAGGTGATGCAGGCTTATCAGCAGCGACACGATCAGAACAGCCTCATCGATGTGGGCACCCTACTGGCCATTCTTTATACCGATGAGGACCGTTATGCACAGGCCCTGCCTCTGCTCGAAGCGGCTGAACGTTATTACCGTCAGGAGCAACGGGAAATGGATCTGGCCTGGATCAGGGTCGAGTTGGCTTGGAGCCTGCTGAATCTAAACCGGATTGACGAGGCGCTGATCAAGTTGGAGCAGGCCAAGCCCGTTCTCTATCGATATGAAGAAGATACGGATGAAGCTACGTTGGGGCTCTGGCAACTGGTGATGGGATTGACACTGGAGACCAAAAAGGAGGGCGACCAGGCACTGCACTATCTGGCGCGGGCTGAATCTATCTTCAGTCAGGAACAGAACCAGCGCTTTCTTGCCTGGATCTATCAGGCCAGGGCCAGAATTCTTGAGCAGCAGGGCCAGGTGAATGGTGCATTGGCGGCGCTCCAACAGTATGTGCGGGTAAAGAGCGAGCTGGATGATTTGCTTAACGAACAGCGTTCGGCCCAGATCCGCCTGGAGTTCGATCTGGCGCGCAAGGATCTGGAGAATCAGACCCTCAAGACCCGGCAGCTGCTTCAGGCCGAACAGTTAAAACAGCTGCAGGAGCGGCGGCAATGGCAATATGCAGTGGTGATACTGCTACTGGTGATTATGGGCATGCTGGTGCTGTACCTTTTCAAGCGCTCTCGCAAGCTGCGTCAGCTCGCCATGACCGATGACCTCACCGGCATCCACAACCGCCGTCAGATCCAGGCCAAGGGTGAGGAGTGGTTCAGGCAGGCCAGAGACAATGGCAAGCCGCTCAGCGTGCTGCTCCTGGACATAGACCACTTCAAGCAGGTGAACGACAGGCTGGGCCACCATATGGGGGATCAGGTGCTGGCAGCCGTTGCCAGGTGCATCGCTGGACAGGGTGGGGCGCAATGGTGGCGAGGAGTTTCTGGTTCTGTTGCCCGACATCTGCATGGCGGAAGCGGCCGAGGTCGCGGAGCGGATCCGCCATCGGGTCTCCCAGCTGCGCATCGAGGGGATGCCACAGGCGCATCCGGTGCACGTCAGCATAGGCTGTGCTCAATACCACCCCCTCGACGACAACCTGGGGGGGCTGATCCAGCGAGCCGACGAGGCCATGTACAGGGCCAAACAGGCTGGCCGCAACCGGGTGATGCGGGCCGAGTAGGTCGCCCGGCACCCTTTGCGAACGGCCCTAAGCCGGGCTGGGTATTTTTCACTCGCGCGGGTATAATGTCGCGCAATTTTGCTTTGACTCAGGCGAGAAGACCCATGTAATGCAACCAGCCTCCCCTGTTCCACCCGGTTGGCCTCGATGTCAGCCCGCGTGGCGTTAGTTGCTTGCAGTCCTGTGTATGCCGGCGGACCTGATGCCGCATACATGCAAATGTGCCGTGAGTCGAATGCGGCATCCCGGATGTATTCCCACGGTGGCAAATGCCATCGCTCAATAGAAGAACGTTGAATTATGTCAGCTGAATTTCTGAGTGAAGTCTCCAAGAGACGCACTTTTGCGATCATCTCGCACCCGGATGCGGGTAAAACCACCATCACCGAAAAAGTCCTGCTGTTCGGACAGGCCATTCAGCGCGCCGGTACCGTCAAGGGCCGTGGCTCAGGCCAGCACGCCAAATCCGACTGGATGGAGATGGAGAAGCAGCGTGGTATCTCTATCACCACCTCGGTGATGCAGTTCCCCTACTCCAACTGCCTGGTCAACCTGCTTGATACCCCGGGTCACGAGGACTTCTCCGAAGATACCTACCGTACTCTCACCGCCGTGGATTGCTGCCTGATGGTCATCGATGCCGCCAAAGGTGTTGAAGACCGGACTCGCAAGCTGATGGAAGTGACCCGGCTGCGTGACACCCCGATCCTTACCTTCATGAACAAGATGGACCGCGAAGTACGTGACCCGATGGAGGTGATGGACGAGGTAGAACGCGAGCTGAAGATCATGTGCGCCCCCATTACCTGGCCGATCAGCTGTGGTAAATCCTTCAAGGGTGTCTATCACCTCTACAAGGACGAGACCTATCTGTATCAGACTGGTCAGGGCCACACCATCCAGGAGAAGCGGGTAGTCAAGGGGCTGCATAACCCCGAGCTGGACGCCGCCATCGGCGAAGACCTTGCCGCCCAACTGCGTGGCGAACTGGAGCTGGTGCAGGGCGCCTCTCCCGAGTTCGATCACGAGGCCTTTATCGCCGGCGACATGACCCCGGTGTTCTTCGGTACTGCGCTCGGTAACTTCGGCGTCGACCACATGCTGGATGGCCTGACCGACTGGGCCCCTGCGCCTATGCCGCGCAAGGCCGAGAGCCGTCTGGTTGAGGCGACCGAGGAGAAATTCTCCGGCTTCGTGTTCAAGATCCAGGCAAACATGGATCCGAAACACCGCGACCGTATCGCCTTCATGCGCATCGTGTCAGGCACCTACTCCAAGGGCATGAAGATGCGCCACGTGCGGATCGGCAAGGATGTGAACATCTCCGATGCCGTGACCTTTATGGCCGGTGATCGCGAGCAGGCTGTTGAAGCCTGTGCCGGTGACATCATAGGTCTGCACAACCACGGCACCATCCAGATCGGTGACACCTTCACCCAGGGTGAAGATCTCAAGTTCACCGGTATCCCGAACTTCGCTCCCGAGCTGTTCCGCCGCATTCGCCTGCGCGATCCGCTCAAGCAGAAGCAGCTGCTCAAGGGGCTGGTTCAGCTCTCCGAAGAGGGGGCGGTGCAGGTGTTCCGTCCGCTCATCAGCAACGATCTGATCGTTGGCGCGGTCGGTGTGCTGCAGTTTGACGTGGTGGTGTCGCGTCTGAAGAGCGAGTACAACGTCGAAGCTATCTACGAAGCCGTCAACGTCTCCACCGCCCGCTGGGTGGAAGGGACGGACGTCAAGAAGTTCGAGGAGTTCAAGCGCAAGAACGAGCTGAACCTGGCGCTGGATGGCGGTGACAACCTCACCTACATAGCCCCGACCATGGTCAACCTGCGTCTGTCTCAGGAGCGTCACCCGGACGTTCACTTCCGCCAGACTCGCGAGCACTGATAATGGCCTGCTGGCCTGTCGGTTGACGATAAAAGAGACCCCGCTTCGGCGGGGTCTCTTTTTACATGGTCATCATTCCCTTCCTGATCACAATATCCCATTGTTTTTCCATACGAAACCAACATAGGATTTCGCTTCGTCATGAAGATTTCGGAAAGATCAGCAATAAGGACATAGCATGCACATTCTCCAAGCCACCCCGGCCCATCTTGAAGAAACCAGTCAGTTGTTTGATGCCTACCGCCAGTTTTATGGGCAGGATCCGGATCATGGTGCCGCGACCGGTTTCATTGCCGAGCGCCTCACCGCCGCCGATTCGGTCATCTTTCTTGCTCGCAATGAGATGGGGAAAAGCATCGGTTTTACCCAGCTTTATCCCGCATTCTCTTCCGTTGCAATGAAGCGGATGTGGTATCTCAATGATCTCTATGTTGTCGAGTCGGCCCGTCAGCAGGGAGTGGCGAGGGCCCTGCTAAAACGGGTAGCAAGTTTTGCCAAAGAGACAGATGCGCTGACCGTAAAGCTGGCCACGGGCATATCTAATCATCCCGCTAAATTACTCTATGAATCAGAGGGGTATCAAAAGATCACTGCCTTTGACCACTATGCCCAACGGGTTTAGGTGCTTCTCCCCTGGCGGGCGAAGGTCTAAGAAGGAGGCGGCCGCCGCTACAGCGCCTTGGCCATACAGATCTCGCAATCCCCGTGGCCGGTGCGGCCGAGCGGCTCCGGCAGGTGCGCGAAGCCGAGGGATTCGTAGAGCGTGGTTGCCTCGCGCAGCACCTCGGTGGTTTCCAGATAGCAGCGCTGGTAACCCAGGGTTCTCGCCTCGTCCAGTGCCTGCAACACCAGTCGCCGTCCCAGCCCCAGTCCGCGCAGGGAAGGCATGAAGTACATCTTCTGCAGTTCGCAGACCTGATCCTCTTCCCCCGCCAGCGGCGCGATACCACCACCGCCCAGAATGGTGCCATCGGGCCCTTCGATCACCCAGTAGCGGCTCTTCTCCCCTTGGTAGGTCTCGTGCAGCCGATCGAGGTCAGGGTCGGCCACGCCATAGCCCTTGTCGGCGGTGAGGCCGTATTCGGCGGAGACGGCGCGCACCACGTTGGCGATATGGGGGTTGTCGGCGGCGGTGATGGGACGGATGCGGTAGCCCTGCTGACGGCGGGTGCGGGAGAGGGCGCTGCGGTAGAGGTGCAGGCCGGCCCACAGCTGCTCGCGTTCGCTCAGGGTGAGCTGGGCCAGGGTCTCTTCCATGGCGTTGTCCATCTCCTGGTGCAGGTCCCGCAGCTGGGCCTGGCCGGCGATAGTGAGGCGCGCCTCCTTGCTGCGTCCGTCGGAGGGGTGCGGGTGCCAGCTGATGAGCTCGCGCTCGGCGAGTCGCGCCAGCGGACGGCTGGCGTTGGATTTGTCGATGCGCAGCCGCTCTGCCAGCTGCTGGTTGGTGGCGGGGCCGCTCTCCAGCTCGATCAGCAGATGGGCTTCGAGCGGAGTCAATGCCAGCTCGCCGCACTGTTGAGAGAGCATGCCGAGTTCGCGCACCAGATCGCGCGACAGGGCGCGCAGGGGACGGGGATCCATATCAGGGTTTCCTATTTGGTTGTCATTGACAACTAAAATAACCAATTGGTTGTAATGCGCAACCTTTTTTTTCACATAAAAAAGGGGCCCAAAAGGCCCCAAACAGTGCGTTGGATAACCAGAATGCAGGGTTGGCCTGCTTACACCAGCTCTGCCAGCATGGCGTCGGCATAGGGGGTCAATGCCTCGCCCTTCTGCACTTTGGCGAGGTAGTCCGGGTTGGCGATCAGCGGGCGGCCGATGGCG
This sequence comes from Aeromonas sp. 1HA1, assembly GCF_029237385.1. Lineage (NCBI taxonomy): Bacteria > Pseudomonadati > Pseudomonadota > Gammaproteobacteria > Aeromonadales > Aeromonadaceae > Aeromonas > Aeromonas sp. 1HA1. Next base: position 6,519 of record NZ_JAACGC010000042.1, on the reverse strand, counting down.
ACGAGATCGAAGCGGTTGGCCTTGATGGCATCCAGGGCAGTGTCGGCGTTGTAGTTGCCGACGCCCACCAGATGACCGTCGTAGTGGGCGCGCAGGTAGTCGGAGGCGTGACCATCCAGATAGTCGAAGGTGAGGCTGTCATCGAAGATGCCCAGGTGCACATAGGCCAGGGCACGCTGGTTCAGCTCGGCCAGCAGATAATCGAACACGGCGCGATCCCGCTGGTCACCCTCAAGGTGCACATAGGCACCGGGGGAGAGGCGCAAACCAACCCGATCGGATCCGATTTGGGCGTTGACCGCATCCACGACGTCCAGTGCGAAACGGCTCATCTTCTCCGGGCTGCCACCGTAACTGTCGGTGCGCAGGTTGGTGGTGTGATGCAGGAACTGGTCGATGAGGTAGCCGTTGGCGCCGTGGATCTCCACCCCGTCGAAGCCCGCCTCGATGGCGTTGGCGGCGGCCTGGGCATAATCCTCGGCCAGCTGGCCTATCTCGGCCACTGTCAGGGAGCGGGGCACCTGATACTCCAGCTCGCGCATGCGCGGTACAGTGCCCTTATGGGCGACGGCGGATGGTGCCAGCACCTCACCATGGTGGAAGAAGGGGTGGGAGAGGCGACCCACGTGCCACAGCTGGGCGAAGATCTTGCCGCCCTTGGCGTGCACGGCGCGGGTGACGTTTTTCCAGCCTGCGATCTGCTCCGGGCTGTAGATCCCCGGGGTATTGGGATAGCCCTGGCCGTCGGGACGAATGATGGTCGCTTCGGAGATGATGAGGCCGATATCGGCACGTCGGGCGTAGTAGGCGGCCATCTGCTCGGTGGGCACCAGGCCCGGGCCTGCCATGCAACGGGTGAGGGGGGCCATCATGAAGCGATTTGCGAGCGTGAGGGTGTCGTTGAGGCGATAGGCTTGAAACAGGGTATTCATGAGCGTCGTCCTGAGGGAGTGATTCTTGAACGAGCATTCAAGACGTTTTTTGTTTTGTGTGCAAGTCTTTTTTGAACAAGCATTCAAGATGGGTTGGTCTTGCCTGCCCGCTGGGGTAAACTTGCCGCCCTTTTTGTTTCCCTCTCATCGGCTCTGCGCCGGTGATCGCTTGTTCAACGGAGAAACCATGCGCAGCGCCGAGTTCAACCGGGACGACGTCTTGCGAAATGCCATGGAGGCATTTCGGGCCAAGGGTTACGCCAAGACCACCATGCAGGAGCTGGTGGCGGCGACCGGGTTGCATCCGGGCAGCCTCTACGCGGCGTTTGGCAACAAACGCGGCCTGCTGCTGGCGGCGGTCGATCACTATGTGCAGGAAAAAAGCGCGCTGCGCCGTGGCTTCTTTGCCGGCCAGAGCCCGCTGGCGGGGATACAGGCCTACCTCAGCCAGATAGTGAACGATGCCCTGTGTGGCACCTGTCTGGTGACGCGCACCCTGATGGAGCTGGCGGAGCAGGACGAAGAGCTGCACCTGCGCCTCAAGGCTATCTATGCCGAGCTGGAGGCCGATCTGGCGCAGCTCCTGAATCTTGCCCGGCAGCGCGGGGAGTTGATGGCCGACCGCGACATCCCGACCCTGACCGCCTTCCTGCTGATCAACATTCAGGGCCTGGTCACCTTCGCCCAGTGCCGCCCCGACCGCGCCCTGCTCGATGGCGTTGTCACCCAGCTGATGACGGCCCTGCGGGCATAAGCCAGCCGCAGGGTTGTTTGCATCCTTTTCCCCTCGCGGGAGAAGGGGGGGGGTGAGGGGCGCTACCCTCTTCTTTGGATTACCCGATCCCATCCGAGGGGGAGCCTGTCTATCTCGGGCTCACCAGCGCCTTCATCACATCTTTCAGCCACACCAGCACGGGCTGTTGGGCATGCCGATGGGGCATGCCAGACGCAGCAGTGTCACCTCGGCCCCACCAGCTCTTTCATCAAATCTTTGAGCCACACCAGTGCGGGCTGTTGCGCGTGAACGGGATGCCAGACGCAGTTGAGGTGATAGTCGGGCACATCCGCAGGCAAGGGCAGGCTTTTGAGCGGCCAGTGGTTGGCGAGCAGATCGGCCACCATGCTGGGCAGCACCAGCAGGTGGTCGCTTTGGCTGACGATGGCGGCGGCGGACATATAACTCTGGCTGTTGACCGAGATGGTGCGGCCGTGGCCGAGGCCCTGCAAATAGCGGTCCAGGCTCGCCTCCGAGGTGCCAAGGGGCGAGTGGAACACATGGGGCATGGCGATAAGCTGCTGCAGAGTGATGCGCTCCAGCCACTGGGAGGGGTCATCCTCGGCCCCGGCGGGGGCCGACTTGGCAATCGGCAGATCGGCGCGCACCAGCCCGGCCAGCGGCTCGGTGAGCCAGGTCTCCTTGCCCAGATACCCCGGCACCTGCATGTATTCGTCAAAGCCCAGCACCAGATCGATTTCGCCGCTCGCCAGCTCCGCCTCCGGCAAGGTATCGCGCAGGATGCGGATCTCGATGGTGACCCCGGGCGCCAGCCCCTTGAGACGCTGAATGAGGGGCGGGATCAGCACGCACTCCACGTAATCCGTGGTGCAGAGCACGAAGCGCCGTTTGGACTTGATCGGCTCGAACACCTCCTCGTCGGAGAGCTGCTGCTCCAGCAGTCGCAGTGCCTGCTGCACCCCCAGATGCAGCCGCTGGGCGCGCGGGGTGGGCAGCATCCCCTGCGGGGTACGCACCAGCAGCGGATCGCCGAAGAAGGTGCGCAGCCGACCGAGGGCGTGGCTCATGGCGGGCTGGCTGATAAAAAGTGTCTCGGCGGCGCGGGTGACGCTGCCGTGTGCCATCAGGGCGTCAAAGGCGAGCAGCAGATTGAGGTCGAGCTGGTGTAGTTTCATGGTGGGGTCATTGGCAGTGTTTATGGGACAATCCATCCTATTCATTTGATGGATGGGTGCGCAACTTCTTACACTGCGGGCCACGCTTATTTTTTCCAGGGGGCGCCCGTTCGGCACGCTGCCGGGGTGGGGGCCCGCCCGTTTTCCCTCTTACCGGCCCTGTGAGGCGTGCATCGCCATCACAGGCCCGCAAGGATATTGCGATGAGCATCAAGACGATCAACTCCACCCCAGTTGCCGACGGCTTCACCATGCCCGCCGAGTGGGCGCACCAGCAGGCCGTCTGGATGATCTGGCCGTTTCGCCCTGACAACTGGCGGGTCGCCGGTCGCTTCGCCCAATCCACGTTTGCCAAGGTAGCGGATGCCATCGGTGGCGCCACCCCGGTCTTTATGGGGGTGCCAGCCCAGTTTATGGCGCAGGCCCGCGCCATCATGCCCGCCCACGTGACCCTGGTCGAAATGAACAGCGATGACTGCTGGGCCCGCGATACAGGCCCGACCATAGTCACCAACGCCGCAGGGGAGTGCCGTGGCGTGGATTGGGGCTTCAACGCCTGGGGCGGCCACAAGGGGGGTCTCTATTACCCCTGGGATCAGGATGAAAAAGTGGCGGCCCAGATGCTGGCACAGCACGAGATGGCGCGTTACGACGCGCCGCTCATTCTGGAAGGGGGCTCCATCCACGTCGATGGCGAAGGCACCTGCCTGACCAGCGCCGAGTGCCTGCTCAATGAAAACCGCAACCCGCACCTGAGCAAAGCGCAGATCGAAGCCCACCTGCGCGACTATCTGGGCGTGAAGAGCTTTATCTGGCTGGACGAAGGCGTCTACATGGACGAAACCGACGGCCACATCGACAACATGTGCTGCTTCGTGCGTCCGGGTGAAGTGGCCCTGCACTGGACTGACGATGAGAACGATCCCCAGTACTCCCGCTCCGTGGCTGCCCTCAAGGTGCTGGAAGCGGCGGTCGATGCCAAGGGTCGCAAGCTGAAAGTGTGGAAGCTGCCCCAGCCGGGCCCGCTCTACTGCACTGAGGAAGAGTCCGCAGGCGTCGAGAGCGGCAGCGGTGTGCCGCGCGAGGCAGAAGGTCGTCTGGCCGGCTCCTACGTGAACTTCCTCATCACCAACGATCGCATCGTCTACCCGCTGCTGGATGCTGCCACCGATGGCGAAGCTCAGCGCATGCTGGAAGAGATCTTCCCGGAGCACACGGTGATCGGCGTACCGGCCCGAGAGATCCTGCTGGGCGGTGGCAATATCCACTGCATTACTCAGCAGATCCCTTCAGGTCAGTAAGCTGGCCGAAGAGTGTAGAAATTCAAAACCCCACGCAGTGGGGTTTTATCTCTTGATGGTGTGATGGTCGCAGGCGCTGATGCGGCGATCATCATGACAAACAGTCACCCTTTTACAGGAGATCCCAATGATCGAAGTGACAGAGGTTTCCATTGCCGAGCTGCGCGGCGCGCTCGGATCAGGCCGCACCACAGCGGTCGAACTGGTCAAGGCCTATCTGGCCCGGATCGAGGCCTACAACGGCCCCGAGACACAAACCCGCCTCAATGCCGTGGTGGTGCACAATCCCGATGCGCTGAAAGAGGCGCAAGCTTCCGATGCTCGCCGCGCCCGTGGCGAAACCCTGGGGCCGCTCGACGGCATCCCCTACACCGCCAAAGACAGCTATCTGGTCAAGGGGCTGACTGCCGCCTCCGGCAGCCCGGCCTTCAAGGATCTGGTGGCTCAGCGCGATGCCTTTACCGTCGAGCGGCTGCGCGCCGCCGGTGCCATCTGCCTGGGCAAAACCAATATGCCGCCGATGGCCAATGGCGGCATGCAGCGCGGCGTCTATGGCCGTGCCGAGAGCCCCTACAACGCCGACTACCTGACCGCGCCGTTTGCCTCCGGCTCCTCCAACGGCGCCGGTACCGCCACCGCCGCCAGCTTCTCCGCCTTTGGTCTGGCCGAAGAGACCTGGTCGAGCGGCCGTGGCCCCGCTTCCAACAACGGCCTGTGCGCCTACACCCCGTCCCGTGGCGTCATCTCGGTGCGTGGCAACTGGCCGCTGACTCCGACCATGGATGTGGTGGTGCCCTATGCCCGCACCATGAACGATCTGCTGGAAGTGCTCGACGTAGTGGTGGCCGACGATAGCGATCCCCGTGGCGATCTGTGGCGCCTGCAACCCTGGGTGCAGCTGCCCAAGGCTTCTGAAGTGCGTCCGGCGTCTTATCTGGATCTGGCCGCCAAGGCCGATGCCCTCAAGGGCAAGCGCCTCGGCGTGCCGCGCATGTTTATCAACAAGGATGAACTGGCAGGCACCAGCGACAACCCCGGCATCGGCGGCCCGACTGGTCAGCGCATCCATACCCGCCCGTCGGTGATTGCCCTGTGGGAACAGGCCCGTCAGGCGCTGGAAGCCGCTGGCGCCGAAGTCATCGAAGTGGACTTCCCGCTGGTCTCCAACTGCGAAGGGGACCGACCCGGCGCACCGACCGTGTTTAATCGCGGCATCGTGAGCCCTGAGTTTCTCAACGACGAGCTGTGGGAGCTCTCCGGCTGGGCGTTTGACGACTTCTTGCGTGCCAACGGCGATCCCAAGCTCAATAAGCTTGAGGATGTCGACGGGCCCAAGATCTTCCCCCACGATCCGGGCACCCTGCCGAACCGCGAGGGCGATCTGGCGGCGGGCATGGACGAGTACGTCAAGATGGCCAAGCGCGGCATCAAGCGCTTTGACGAGATTGCCTCTGTGCCGGACGGCCTGCGCGGCCTTGAAAAGACTCGCAAGCTCGATCTGGAAGAGTGGATGGACGAGCTCAAGCTCGACGCCGTGCTGTTCCCCACCGTCGCCGACGTTGCCCCGGCTGACGCGGACGTGAATCCAGCCTCCGCCGATATCGCCTGGAGCAACGGCATCTGGGTCGCCAACGGCAACCTCGCCATTCGCCATCTCGGCGTGCCGACCGTCACAGTCCCCATGGGGGTGATGGCCGATATCGGTATGCCGGTGGGGCTGACCTTCGCCGGTCGCGCCTATGACGACAATAACCTGCTGCGCGTCGCCTCGGCCTTCGAGTCCACCGGCAGCAAGCGTAAGGTGCCGCCGCGTACGCCGCCGTTGGGGTGATCGCCATTAGTAATTAATTATTTTGGGCTTATCTCGCTATAAACCAAAAGACCACTTGTGATGCGGGTGGTCTTTTTTTGCGTCAGAAGACAGAGAAAATGTTGGGGTCATAATCGGTAAAAATGTAGAGGTGTTTACCTATCCATAAATAGAATTTGGCTCTGAGTAATGTGCATTTCATTCACTATAAATAGCCATTTACATCAATGATATGTGAGCCGTCAATGATGCGTGGCTCACATATCAAAATGATGTGGCATTTTATTTTGTTTTATAGAAGCGATGGTCTTTATCTAAAAATACAACATAGAATGTATTGGTACAGAATTTAAATCCTGAAGAGTTTTGCTCTATGTTTTTAAAATCATCAGGGATAGTAAAACCAACCAGCCTAACACTTCCTTCTAGTCTAAATCGTCGTAAGCGCCGTTAAATCGACCTACTTGCCTTTACCGTATTGCGCCACTTTTTTTGCAATCGGCTCCAGCGGGACGTTCCATGGCAGCAGGGCTTCGAGCTTTTCCAGGGTATCGGCCTCGCCAAT